>CAYXLY010000224.1:0-7494 GCA_964466005.1 uncultured Spirochaetaceae bacterium
GAAGTCGATCCGGCATCCGATCACGCCCTGGAGACCCGCGATGGGCACGTCGAGCCGAAACGCACCCGTATCGACCAGTCCGGGGGCTGCTTCGGCGAACTCGCTCGCCGCCGCGAAGAACTCTCTGAGGACGTCCTCGTCGACTTGCCGCAGAGGAGATGTCCGGGGAGCTTCCGATCGGTGATCCCTCGATCTCGATCGACCCCCCGGCTTTCCTTCGCTCGTGGCCGTCGCTTCGTCTTCTGGCGATCGCACGCGGGCCTCCTGGCCGCGCCGCATCTTCTCGAGACACAGCGCTAGGTCGACGGGCGCTTGCCCAGCGAGGCGTTCTCCGCGTAGTCGATCGGGACCTCGATCACGTTGACGCCGCCCTCTTCCAGGCATTGGCGGAGGAGGGGGAGGAGGTCTTCGGTGTCGCTGATGCGGTAGCCGCGGGCGCCGTAGCTCTCGGCGTAGCGGACGAAGTCGGGGTTGCCGAACTCGAGGCCCCAGTCGGCGAAGCCGCCCTCTTCCTGCTTCCAGCGGATCATGCCGTAGGAGTCGTCGCGCAGGATGAGGGTCGTCACGTCTCGCTTCGTGCGGACCGCCGTCTCGAGCTCCTGGGAGTTCATCATGAAGCCGCCGTCGCCGCAGACCGCGAGGATCTTGCGATCGGGGTAGACGAAGGACGCCCCGATCGCGGAGGGCAGGCCGGCGCCCATGGTGGCGAGGGCGTTGTCGAGGAGGATCGTGTTCGGCTGATAGGCCTCGTAGTTGCGGGCGAACCAGATCTTGTACATGCCGTTGTCGAGGCAGACGATGCCGTCCTCGGGCATGGCGCGGCGGACGTCGGCGACCAGCCTCTGCGGGACGAGCGGAAAGGAGGGGTCGTCCGCCTTCTCGCTCGTGTGCTCCTCGACGAGCTGCTGGACGGTCTTGAAGGTCGAGAAGTCCCAATGGTCGGGGTTGCGGATCGCCTCGTTGATCTGCCAGACGGCATTGGCGATGTCGCCCACGACCTCGAGCTGCGGGAAGTAGATCGAGTCGACCTCTGCCGAGGCGAAGCTGATGTGGAGGACCTCGACGCCGCCGTGGGTCATGAAGAAGGGCGGCTTCTCGATCACGTCGTGGCCCGCGTTGATGATGAGGTCGGCGGCGGCGACGGCCTCGTGGACGGAGTCGGCGGCGGAGAGCGCGGCGGTGCCCAGGTACTGGGGATGGCGTTCGTCGATCACGCCCTTTCCCATCTGAGTGCAGATGAAGGGGATGCCGGTCTGCTCGACGAAGCGGGTGAGCTGGTTGCTCGTGCGCTTGCGGTTCGCGCCGGCGCCGACGAGCAGCAGGGGATGGCGCGCCTTCTCGATCATCTCGACGGCTCGGGCGATCGCCTTCGGCTCGGCGGCGGGGCGGCGGGCGGGCTCGGGGACGAAGAGATGCGGATCCTCGACCTGCTCGGCGGCGATGTCCTCGGGCAGCTCGAGGTGGACAGCGCCCGGGCGCTCCTCCTCGGCGAGCCGGACCGCCTCGCGCACGGCCGAGGGGACGTTGGCGCCGTGGACGATCTGTCGGGCGTACTTGGTGACCGGGCGCATCATGTCGACGACGTCGATGATCTGGAAGCGGGCCTGCTTGCTCTTCTTGATCGGCTTCTGGCCCGTGATCATCATCATGGGCATCGCGCCGAGCTGGGCGTAGGCGGCCGCGGTCACGAAGTTGGTCGCTCCCGGCCCGAGCGTCGAGAGGCAGACCCCGAGCTTGCCGGTCAGTCGGCCGACGGTGGCGGCCATGAAGCCCGCGGCCTGCTCGTGGCGGGTGATGACGAGTCGGATCTTCGAGCCTCGCAGGCTCTCGAGCAGGTCGAGGTTCTCCTCGCCCGGGATCCCGAAGACGACCTCGACGCCTTCGTTCTCGAGGGCCTGCACCATCAGATCCGAAGCCTTGGCCGAGCTGCCGGTCGTGCCCATGACGAGTCTCCCGCGGTTTGAACGGGCAGCGTACCACGAACTGGAGGGGGCGACCTCGCGAGCGGCCTTCAGACGGGATTGGACCCCTCGTCGTGCGGGGGCGCGGGGTCGGCGCCTGCCGCCGTCGCGCTCGTCCCGGTTGCCGTCGCCGCCGGCGGGTCCGGCTCGAAGTCGGGGGTCGTCCCGGTCGCTTCGGGGGCATCCGGCCGTTCCGGCGTGGAGCGGCGCGCACGACGGTCGAGGCGGGTCGGCTCGGGCAGCGCTTCCGCCTTCGCGATGCCGAGCGCCGCCATGCGGCGAGCCGAGACCTGCACGCGGGTCTCGAAGGAGCCGATCGCGGCGTTGTAGGCGTCGACCGCGCCGTCGAGCTTGCGGCCGAGGCTGTCGAAGCGCTCACCGAGCGATCGGATGCGGTCGAAGAGCTCGCGGCCGATCTTCGAGACGGCGGCCGCGTTCTCGGCCATGCGCTCCTGCTGCCAGCCGTAGGAGATCGCGCGCAGCAGGGCGATCAGCGTCGTCGGCCCGGCGATCAGGACGCGCCGATCGACGCCCCGCTCGATCAGCTCGGGGTCGTGGGCCAGGGCCGCCGAGAAGAAGGGCTCGCCCGGCAAGAAGAGGATCACGAACTCCGGCGAGTCGTCGAGGCGCGACCAGTAGTCGCGCCCCCCGAGATCGTCGAGATGGCGCCGGACGTGGCGGGCATGCTCGGTCAGGAGCCGCCGCCTCTCGTCCTCGTCCGGGCTCTCGCTCGCCTCGAGATAGGCCTGGAGCGGCGCCTTCGCGTCGATCACGACCTGACGTCCGCCCGGCAGATGGACGATCAGGTCCGGGCGGACGCGGCGCCCCTTCGCGCTCGACCCATCCGGGCTGGCGCCTCCTCCATCCGAGCCGTCCCGACTCGAGAGGGTCGCCTGCTCGCGGAAGTCGCAATGATCGAGCATGCCCGCCAGCTCGACGACACGCCGGAGCTGGAGCTCTCCCCAGCGACCGCGGACGTTCGGCGTCTTGAGGGCCTGGGTGAGCTGCTGGGTCTGGCGACCGAGATCGCGATGCGAGACGGCGACCAGCTCCAGATGCTTCGTGAGCGATTCGTAATGGCCCTGCCGCTCGGTCTCGACCCGCTGGAGCTTCTCGTCGACCCGCGCGAGCGACTCCCGCAGCGGGCGGACGAGCGCGTCGACGGCGGCCTCGCGCCGGGCGAGCTCGTCGCTGCTCGCGCGCTCGAGCGCCCCCATCCGCTCGCCCGCCAGTGCGAGGAAGCGCTCGCTCGAGCGATCGAGCGCCTCGGCCGAGAGCGCCTGGAAGCTCTCGCGCAGGCGCCGGTTCATTCGCGCGTGGATCACCCAGGTCAGCAGCGCGCCGAGCACGGCGCCCACGACGAGCCCGATCAGAGCCGCCAGTGCGAGCTCGGGCTCCACGCGCTCCAGGCGCGAGAGCCAATCGTCGATCGGCGCCCATCCCCTCGTCGTTCCTTCGTCCAAGCCGGGCTCCTTCCTGCCGAGCGCAGTATCGCGCAGGATGGGGTCGGGATGTGACGAATCGGGTCATGACGGACGGGTCGGGTCGGAGTGGACGGGTCGAAGCCGCGTCCCAGCGGCGTCGCAGCGGCGTTGCAGCCGGGTCGAGCGGCCGGGCGATCGGGGCACCGATCGGTCGCGGGTGAGGGCACCAGCGGATGTCCTAGGATCGGGCCGCGGATCGGCTCCGATCGGCACGGCCCAGCGCGATCCGGCCGGGTGTGGCCTGGTCCAGGCCGGTTGCGACCTCGGCCAGGCGCCGCCTCGGCAATGCCGGGCGAGGTTCGGTCGGGAGCGGACATGGGTTGATCTCGTCTGGCCGGGCGCAGTCCCGGCTCGACCCGTCGACCCACCGCGGCGGTTCGCAGGGCCGCCGGAAGCGGCAAGCGGCAGCCCGCGAACCGCATACCAAGCGGGAAGCGACGAGCGGGAAGGCGCGAACCGAGCTGTGAGCCGCAAGCCGCGAGCCAGGTCGCAGTCCGCGGGCAGCGAACAGAGAGCCACAACGAGAGAGAAGAGAGAGGAGCCCCAAGAATGTTCACGATGCGCTTCGACATGCGAGTGCCCGCCTTCGGCGGTCCGCCGGCCGAGCTCTACCGGACGGCGATCGAGATGGCGGCCTGGGGCGAGGAGAAGGGCTGCATGGCCATCCAGGTCTCCGAGCATCATCGCTCGTCCGACGGCTATCTGCCGGCGCCGATGATCCTGGCGAGTGCGATGGCTGCGCGGACGAAGACGCTGCCGATCCAGGTGGCTGCGCTGATCGTGCCGCTTCACGATCCGGTCTCGCTGGCGGAGCGGATGGCGGTGCTCGATCTCGTGTCGGGGGGACGCGTGAGCTATGTCGTGGCGGTCGGCTACGTGCCGGCGGAGTACGCGATGTTCGGCCAGGAGATGGCGGGCCGGGGGCGACGCATGGAGACGTCGCTCGAGGTGATGCAGCGTGCGTGGCGGGGCGAGGAGTTCGAGTACGAGGGACGTCCCGTGAAGGTGACGCCGCTGCCCCATACGCCGGGCGGGCCGCTGCTGATGATGGGCGGCGGCTCGCCGGTGGTGGCGCGGCGGGCCGCGCGCTTCGGGATGGGCATGGTCGCGATGGGCGGCAATCCCGATCTCGAGCGGATCTACCGCGAGGCCTGCGAGGCCGAGGGGCGGGAGCCCGGGCTCTTCATCGACCCCGATCCGGGGACGCCGCTCTCCGCCTTCGTCGCCCGCGATCCCGACGAGGCCTGGGCGAAGTGGGGGCCCCATCTGCTGCATGACGCGCAGGCCTATGCCGAGTGGATGGGAGACGACATCGAGTCGTCGACGAAGAGCGTGGCCGCCTCGGTCGAGGCGCTGCGAGCCGAGCAGGGGAGCTATCGGATCTTCTCGGTCGAGGAGGCGGTCGCCGAGATCGAGAAGCGGGGGCGGCTCTCGATGCAGCCGCTCTGCGGCGGGCTGCCGCCGGAGTATGCCTGGGAGTCGCTCCAGACCTTCGCCGACGAGGTCCTCCCCCGGGTCCGCTCGCTCGGGCAGGCCGACTCCCGGGCCTGATAGGCGACCCCGCCGGCGAGCCCTCAGCCCTGGGAGCCCTCAGCCCTGGGAGCCCTCAGCCCTGGGAGCCCTCAGCCCTGAAAGGCGACCTCGCCGACGAGGTAGAGCAGGTAGGTCGAGACGAGGACGATGCCCTGGGGCCGCGCGATGCCTCCGGGACGCGCGAGCAGGACCAGCCCCGCGAGGCTCACGGCCATCAGCAGCGCGCCGTCCAGCAGGCTCACGTCGGGTGTGGGCAGGGGATGGATGCTGGCCGTGATGCCGAGCACGCCCAGCAGGTTGAAGACGCAGGAGCCGATGGCGTTGCCGACGGCGAGGTCCCCCTGGCCCTTGCGGGTGGCGATGATCGAGGTGCCGATCTCGGGCAGGCTCGTGCCGAGCGCCACGACGGTGGCGCCGACCGCGGCTTCGCTCAGCTCGAGCGGGGCGAGTGCGTCGAGCGAGCCCTCCACCAGCCACTTGGCGCCCAGGGCGAGGGAGAAGATGCCCCCGACGGCCTTCAGGGTCGGACGCAGCCAATGCTCCGTGTCCTCGCCGAGGGCCTCGGCGACCTCGCCCGTCAGGAACTCCTCGACCTGCTTGTCCTCGGCCGCCCGGCGCAGGTTCCAGACGACGTAGCCGACGAGTCCGGCGGCGAGGATCAGCCCCTCGAGATGCGTGATCAGCCGGTCGCGGACCATCCAGGTGAAGAGCCCCGAGACGACGATCAGGACCGGGAAGTCGAGGACGTAGATCTGCCGCGAGGCGCGCAGTCGGCAGAAGAGGCCGCAGAGGCCGAGCACGAGGATGATGTTGCAGACGTTCGAGCCGACCACGTTGCCGACCGACACGTTGGTATAGCCGTTCAACGCGGCGCCGAAGCTCACCGAGAACTCCGGCGCGCTCGTCCCGATCGCGACGACCGTCGCGCCGATCGCGATCGTGCTCATGCCGATGCGATTGGCGATGAAGGTCGAGGCCGAGACCAGCATCTCACCGCCCAGAAAGAGCAGGACGCAGCCGGCGGCGATGGCGATGGGCGAGAGGAGGAGCTCGAACACGGGCGTCAAGGGACTCCATCACGGTCGATCGGGGGGCCCGGGTCGGTCCGGGTCCACGCTACGAACGGATCCAGCGGCGATTCGGTCGCGAGAGAGCGGAGCTCGAGTCGAGAGACAGAGCGAGCGAGTGGAAATCGAGACGTCGGGCGCTGCCGCTGATTCACCGCGGTTGCAGAGCGTAGCGCCGGCCGCGGCAGATACGAGCATCCCTCGGCGCGGCTTCCTATCTTCGCGCCGCGCGCCGCGCGTGACGCACAAGGCACGACGGGGACAGCCTTCCCGCCGGGGTTGCCCGCGGGATGTTCGAAGCGGCCTCGCCGGTCGTTCCGTGAAGGATCCGTCGCCCAGGAATCCGTGGCCGACGGATCGGTCGCCGACGGATCGCTGGCCTGGCAGTGAGTCGTTCGTCCATGGATCCTTCGACGATGGACCCTTCTTCGATGGATCTCTCGCCCATGGGTCGTCTGTCGACAGAGCCGACCAGGCCGATGCCCGGGCTCGCCCGTCGATGAAGCGGCAGAGCGTGGGGAAGTGCGCGGACGAAGCGGCCGAAGACGAACGCCGATGGATGTGGAGGAAGGAGCCAGATGGAGCCGTTCGTCTTCGAGGCTCGCGCCCCGGTCGCTGCGGCTCCGGAGATCGCCTTCGACGCCCTGGCTTCGATCGGACCCCGGGAGGCCTTCGCCCGTCGACCGGGGCTGCCGGAGGTCGTGGGAGTCGAAGAGCAGACGGGCGACTGGACCTCGGTCGGGGACTCGCGCATCCTGCGGCTCGCCGACGGCGGCGGGATGCTCGAGACGCTGCTCGCCTTCGATCGTCCCAGAGAGATCGTCTCGATCGTGACGGAGGTCGGCGCGCCGCTGCGGCGAGGGGTTGGCTCGATCCGGAGCTCCTGGCGGCTCGAGTCCCGGCTCGAGTCCCGGCTGGATCCCGGCGTCGCTCGGGGAGTGGAGTCGGGGGCCTCTCCCGCGCTCGAGGTGGTCCGGCGTTGCGTCCTCGCGCCGCGGTCGGTCTGGACCCGGCCGATCGCGGGCTGGCTCGTGAGGCGGGCCTGGCCCCGGGTGCTGACGGCGGACGTCGCTCTCGCTTCGGAGCGGATCCGCAGCGCGGCCGAGTCCCGCGAGACCGAGCGACAGGGAGGACGACGAGATGGCTGAGACCTGGCGACGCTGCAGTGCCTGCAAGCAGCCGATCGAGCTCGGCGCGATCCACTACGTCTGCAGCGTCTCGACCTGCAACCGCGCGCGTACGGCGCTCGCCTTCTGCTCGGTCGACTGCTGGGAGATCCATCTGCCGACCGAGCGCCATCGCGAGGCCTGGGCCATCGAGGAGCGGGCCCCGACGACGCCGGACCCGCGGCCCGAGCCCGGTCAGCCCACGCCGCGTCGGAGGCGGACCCCGGTCGGCACCAGCGGTCCCAGCGGTCCCGGCAGCACCGGCAGGACCGGAGGCAGCGGC
>CAYXLY010000225.1:0-7490 GCA_964466005.1 uncultured Spirochaetaceae bacterium
GACGCTCTTCCGATCTCTTCCTGGTGCGCGATGGCATCGTGCTCGAGCACTATAGTGCGCTCGCGGGCGTCGCGCACCGCCGCGATCACGTCCCGCAGCAGCTGTCCGTCGCGCCCCTCGAGCGCACTGTAGTGCTCGAGCACGATGCCATCGCGCACCAGGAAGGTGAGCAGCGTATGGTCGATCGTACCGTCGTCCTGCCGGATCGATCCCACGCCGAAGCGGCGGACGACCTCGGCGACCTCGTCCTCGGGACCGGTCAGGAAGGACCAGTGCTCGAGATCCACGCCGTGCTCGCGCGCATAACGTTCGAGCACCTCGGGCCGGTCGACCTCCGGATCCAGGCTGATCGACACGAAGTGGACCTCGGACCGGATCGACTCGGGGATGCGTCGCTGCAGCTCGACCTGATTCGCGGTCTGCACGGGACAGGGTCCGGGGCAGCTCGTGTAGATGAAGTCGATCAGCAGGACACGGTCGCCGAGCGACTCGAGACTCACCGCCCGCCCCTCCTGATCGATCAGATCGAAGGCCGGCGCGGGACGCGTCCGCACCAGCGCATCCCCCAGCCGTCGCCAGCCCTGGTCGGCCGAGGCCTCCCCGATCACGCGGGCCTCGACGATCTCGTAGCTTCGTCCGGTGAACTCGACCGTGAACTCGACGATCTGGCCCGGCGCGAGGCGCTCGAGGAGAGAGCGGTCGGGCACGGCGAAGTTCATCGTCATGGCCGGCATCAGGCCCTCGATGTCGCCGTGGTCGATCAGGACCTGGCCTCGCTCGGGGTCGACGTCCTCGATCGTCCCGGTCGCGGAGTAGAGGCCCGGCCCGCCCGGCTCGTCGTCTCCGCAGCCCGCTCCCAGCAGACCGATCGCGAGCAGACCGATCACCCGAAGCAGAACGATCCAGGAAGTCGCCGGGCTCCGCCGCCCGATCGCGGCCGGAGGCCGCCCTCCCGCACGCGGCCTCAGAACACCCATTGCCAGCCCGTGCGCACGGCCCAGTCGCGCTCCAGCTGGGGACCGTCGAGCTCCTGGTAGACCGGGAGGTCGAGCTCGACGGAGAGTCTCTGGTTCGCGAGTCGGGGGAGGTCCAGCGTCAGTCCCGGGCTCAGGTCGAAGCGCGTGCCGCCCCGGGCCTTCGGGTTCTCCGAGGGCCCCTCGATGGGGTCCAGGCCCCTGTCGCGTCCGGCGATGTTGTTCTGCTTCTCCCAGCCGAAGCGGAGCGAGGCGCTCAGACCGGAGAAGAGCTCCGTGGCGCCCCACATCGATGCGTTGAAGCGACTGCCCTCCCGGTAGTCGAGATCGTTGCGGCCGACCGGGTGTCGGCCCTTCGCCTGTGCGCCCCAGGAGATGAATCGCCATGCCCCCCGATAGGTCCAGCCCCACTCCAGATCCCAGGTGCCGTTGCCGGGCTGGGCGTCGTAGGGCAGTCGTTCCGGCTCGCCGTCCTTGCGCCGGATGCTGCCCGTCGGAGCATAGACGCCGAGATGGACGTGCGAGGTCTCGAGTCCCTTGCGGATGAAGGGCACGAGGACGGCGAAGCCGACGTCGCCCACGCCCTCGGTCTGGTTCTGGAAGCGCATCCGGCTCATGTCGAAGCGTTCGAGCTCGCGTTGCACGATCGGCAGCTCGGCGAGCAGCGTGATGCGCGGATGGGGTGCGTAGGCGACCCGGACGGTGTGCACGCTCACCTCGAGCGAGCGCGGGGTCCGATCGATGTCGAGGAAGGACTCGTTGCGGATCTGCTCCGGCGTCCGGTCCCGGTCGCCGACGAGCAGGCCCTGCCGCTTGCGCCGCTCGAACGTATAGGAGATCCGGAAGCGGTCCTCCTCGAGCGGCTCCGCGCGGAGGACGCCGAGCGGCGGCGGCGGACCCCGACGCGACGGCGCCTCGGTCGCGACCCTTCGCTCGTCGACGGGCTCTTCTCCGCTGTCTCCGGTGTCTCCGCTGTCTCCGGCTTTCCCGGCTTCGGACTCCGCCTCGGATCCGGCCGTCACCCGGCCCGCCTCGGACGCGGTCCCGACGGGCTCGGAACGAAGGGGCGGCGCGGAGCCGAGGCCCATCATCCACAAGAGCGACGAGACGGTCAGGATCCGGGTCCAACGCAGTCGCCCGATCTCCGGATTCACCTCACCGCCTCTCTGCCGGACACCGTCGCAAGCTAGGGAAAGCCCCGATCCAGAGCAATGGGATCAGCGCGCGCCGAGCGAGGCCCGGAAGTCGGCCTCGAGCTCCTCGAGGTCGGACCGGTATGCGCGCCGTGCGCCGCGCGCCAGGCTGCCCGAGCGCAGGACCGCCGACCAGAACGCCTCGAGCTTCCTCTCGCCATGCTCGCTCACGAGATGCTGGACGAAGCCGTAGGACTGGAGATAGGCCAACGCCGCCGCCTGCGGCTCGAGACCGCCGAGGCTCGGCATGGAGAGCGCCGACAGAGGAAGGAGCGCCCCTGCCCTGCCCGCGCGGACGAGCGCGAGGCGCTGGCCATGCGAGAGGTCGCGTCGGCCGAGCGCACGCGCCTCGAACCACTCTGCGATGCCTTCGTTCATCCAGGCGGGCAGCCGGACGCGAGGCGCCTCGGAGTCGAAGGCGGCATGGACGAGCTCGTGATGGAGGACCGCGACGAGCTGCGACGAGACGGAGCGACCCGCCCGGACGTGGATCGCGCCTCCGTAGAAGCCCGCCGCCGGAAAGCGGAAGAGCCCGGCATAGCGTTGATCGAAGAGCTCGGGATCCCAGAGGTAGACGACGAGCTTGCGCTCGGGCCTCAGGCCCAGCAGATCATCCAGTCGATCGTAGGCCGACTCGAGCACGCCCAGGACCTCCTGCTCGAAGCGTCGCGAGCCGCGCAGCCCGCCCCGCTCGTCGAGGTCGACGTCCTGATGGAGCGTGAAGTGGAACGAGTCGCGCCGCTCGAAGCGGCCGTCGGCGCCCTCGTCTCCGAGCGCTGCTGCGCTTCCGGCCATGATTGCGGCGCTTCCGGCCATGAGCGCGACGCCTCCGACCATGAGCGCGACGCCTCCGGCCATGACACAGCGCGCGGCACGGAGGCCCGCGCCAAGGACGGCTCGACAACGGACCGCTCGCGTGAGCACGTGGGGCCCCGACGCGACGAGGTCAGCGTCCGGCGGCGAGCAGTCGACATCGGCGTCCCGGCTCCGATTCCCTCGCACGCGCACTCCCCGACGGCATGGACCCGCCCGGTCCCCACGAGGTCGATCGTCCTCGACGGAACCGATCGCCCGATCATACCCCGTCGAGGCTCAGGGACCGAACGCGCCGCCGGTGAAGAAGGTGGCCGCCGCCCGGCCGGCCGTCGCGAGGAGCTCGTTGAAGCGGCGGGTCTGATCGGCCAGACGGCGCAGGAGCGTGCGCTCCGATCCGTAGGCGGGACAGAGATCCGCGCGTCGATTCCAGAGCCGTTGGACCTGCTGCTGCGTCGCGCGCGCCCAGGCCTGGTTGCCGCGGGCGCGGGCGCGCGGCAGCACGTCGCGCTCGTAGTGATCGATCTGCCGGGTGAGGCGTCGACACTGTCCCCGGTACAGGCCTCTCTCGCCCGCCTCGGGAGACGAGGCGGCCGCCGGTCCGGCGAAGGGCGTCGAGCCGATCACGAGGATCAGCAGGAGCCCTCCGAGCACGCGATGAATGGATCCAGAAGCCATGCAGAATGCATCGGCGACAGCCCGGCGGAGCTGTAGCCTCGCTCTGGGCGGGGATCGGGCGGAGGGACCCAGCGCGTGGAATCCTGGGGGGAGCAAGCGGGCGGATCCGGGCACCGCGCCCCTCGGCTCTCCAGGCGCTGCGCCCCTCGGCTCAGACCCCTCGGCTCAGAGTCGGGAGGACAGCGCGAGGGCCTGGCGGCGCGCCAGCGCCATGCCCGTCCACATCGGGTTCACCGAGGGACATTGCGGGAAGATTCCGGTGTCGGCGATGTAGAGATTCTCGAGCTCGTGGCAGCGGCCGTCCTCGTCGACCACGCCCTGGGTGGGATCGCCGTGCATCCGGGTCGTGCAGAAGACGTGGTTCCCCCCCATCACGAGACTCTCGGGCCGCACCGCCTCCGACTCGAGCACGCCGACCTCGTCGGGCGAGGTCATGACGTCTGCGACGCCATGCACGCCGGGCAGGATCCGGCGCGCGCCCGCGGCAAAGAAGAGCAGCGCCAGGGTGCGCAGCGAGCGCCGCAGGATCGCGACGTCCTCCGGATGGATGCGCCAGCGGAGGATCGGATCGAGGCTCCGCCAGCGCGTCTTCACGGTCCCCAGCGAGCGATTGGCGCTGGTGATCGCGTCCCAGACCGCCATGTGCGGGATCTCGGCGAAGCGCGACTGGAGCTCCGCCCCGGCGCCGGGGAAGCGCATCGAGAGCAGCGGCGGCGGCGCCCAGAGCGTCTCGAGCTTGAAGCCCTGATCGAGGAAGGCGAGGCTCTGATAGCCCTGGGTCGCCCCGAACTGGGGATCCACCGGGTCGGGAAAGATGCCGGCGATCGCCACCCCGGGATGGAACTGAAGGTTGCGTCCGACCTGACCGGAGCCGTTGGCGAGATCGTCGCTCTGCTTCAGGAGCACGGGCGTCGCCGTGCAGCCCGCCGCGAGCACGACGGCGCGGGCCGAGACGCGAAAGCGATGGCTGCGGCCGCCGCCGAAGGGCGCGACGACCTGGCCGGAGACGCCCGTCACGCGACGGCCGCTGCGGCGGACCTGCTGGACCTGTACGCTCGTCAGCACCCGGGCCCCGGCGCGCAGCGCCGCGGGGACATAGCTCACGTCCATGCTCTGCTTGGCCCGGCTGCGACAGCCGGTGAAGCACTCGCCGCTCCCACGACAGCCCTTCACGTTGCGTGCGATCGGCTCGCTCGAGACGCCCATGCGATCGCAGGCGTCGCGGAAGAGCAGGTTGCGACGGCCCTGGACGGCATCGGGCGTCGCGGCGATCCCCAGGAACTCGCCGATGGCGTCGTAGTGCGGATCGAGATGCGCGCGGTCCGTGCGTTCGAGATCGAAGGCGGTCGACCAGCGGTCGAAGACCGGGTCCGGGGGCCGCACGCAGATGGCCGAGTTCACGAGGGAGCCCCCGCCGAGCGCGATCGCCTGCATGGTGGGCATCGTCGTGCCGCGGGTCATGCGCAGCCCGCCTTCCCGCATCGTGCGGGTCATCGAGAGGTTCCCGTCGAGCTGGAAGTCCCGAACCGTGAAGGGCGGCCCCTCCTCGAGGAGCATCACGTCGTGCCCGGCCCGGGCGAGCTCATAGGCGGCCACCGCGCCGCAGGGCCCGGACCCGACGATCACGACGTCGCACTCCTCCTCGAAGGGGCGATCGTACTCGGCGAAGACCCGCACCCGCTCCCGGGCTGCGCTGAGCCAGTCGTTCGACTCGGGCGGCGGCGAGAGGGAGGCGGCTTCGCTCACCGGGAGTCCCGGCTCGATCGGGCATAGGCGCGGTGGCGGGGACCCCGGGGATCGAGCGGGGCGAGCCGGGTCGGGTCGGTCCGATCCGCGAGCGTGAGCGGGATCGAGCTCACCAGACCCCCGATGCGGGGAAAGAGCAGCTCCGCGTCGCTCACGGCGGGCGTGATCTCGAAGGGCGCCACCCCGAGCTCGCAGAGATTCGCGGGGTGGCCGAGGTAGCCGAGCACCAGCACCGCGCGCAGCGCCATGAAGAGCGTGCGCACGCTGGCGAAGCGATGACGAGAGAGATGCTGCAGGAACGACGCCCGGGCCGCGACGGGCAGCCTCGAGAAGCGCCGACGCCCGCCCGGTCCCTCGGCCGGCACGCAGAGCGTGAGGTGCTCCATGAGCAGGAAGAGGGCCCGGATCTGGAGGCGCTTCGCCCGAGGCAGCGCCGACAGATGGCGATCGACCGAGTGCGCCAGATGAGCGTCCCGTCCCGAGACCGGCATGACTCCGCTGCTCGGGAAGAGCGCGTCGGCCGCGGCGGTGACGAAGGCGGCCTCGGCCCGGTGGAGCACCGCGAGGCCCGCCGGCGCCGGCGGGTAGCCCATGACGAACCGCCGGACGATCAGGACGGTCAGCAGGACGAGGAGGAGCGCGGTCAGCACGTCGGGAAGGATAGCCGCGGCCGCTCAGCGCGCATCGTCGGCCATGGGCGATCTCACCAGACCGTGTACCCAGGCATGCGCCTCGTGGTCGAGCTTCTGTAGCGAGGCCAGGTCGAGGTCCCACTTCGGCAGCTCGGGCTCGAACTTCGACAGGTCTCCGCGCTCGACGCTCTCCACGAGCGAGAGGAGCGCGCCCAGACTTCCCGCCCGATGGGTCAGCGCCTCCGAGGCCTCGATCCCGAGCCGCAGCTCACGCACCAGCTCGGTGATGGGGCGTCCCAGCAGCGCGTCCGCCAGCGAGAGCATGCCCACGAGGAAGGCCCGTTCGCGCTCGTCTGCGGCCCGGTCGGCTCCCATCCGGGTCGCGACGATCCCCTCCATCAGTCGACCCCGATGAGCCGCGGTGATCAGCAAGGGGCTCTCCAGCTCGCCTCCATCGCCCTGCGCGTAGAGCAGGATGCCGACCCAGCGAGAGAGCTGCTGGAGACCGAGATGTCGGATGGCGTCCTCGATCGTCCGGAGCTGGACCCGCACGGCCCGACCCGCCGTGTTGACGAGCCGCAGGAGATTCAGGCCGAGTCGGGCATCCTGCTTGAAGGTCTCGACGATCTCGTCCGTGGGCGACTCGCTCGCGATCTGCTGGAGCAGCTTCATCAGCGTCGTCTTCGTCGCGTCGACCTCGGCGCCCTCCAGCACCACGGGCCGGGCGAAGAAATATCCCTGAAAGCGATCGAAGCCGAGGCGGTGGCAGAGCTCGAACTCCTCGACGCTCTCCACCTTCTCGGCGAGGAGCAGGATCTCATGGCGACGCAGCTCGCGGGTCAGCTTGCGAAGCGCGCGCTCGGGGACGGCGGGCAGATCGATCTTGACCACATCGGCGTAGGGCAGCAGGGCCTGTCGCGGATCGTCGAGCACCCAGTCGTCGACGGCGATCTGGAAGCCCGCGGTCCGGAGCGCTCGACAGCGTGCGACGACCTCCTCGTCCGCCTCGACGTCCTCGAGGACCTCGATCACGACCCGATCCCGCGGCAGGGCCTCGATCGCCTCCGAGAGGAGCACGTCCCGGTTGACGTTGAAGAAGCCTCGAGCCCGACCGAGCACGGCGTCCATCCCGAGCGAGGCGAAGGTATTGACCATGACGCGTACGGCGGCGCGGCCGCCCTCCTCGAAGACGGCGACCTGCGCATCGCGAGAGGCCCGGAAGAGGAGCTCGTAGGCGACGACGCGTCGCTCCCGGTCGACGATGGGCTGGCGACCGACGAAGATGCTCTGGCTCAAGGCGATGCTCCGATGCGAGTCCGATGCGAGTCGGGACGGGAGTGGGAGTCCCGATGACGAGCGACCGGAAGGAATCTCCGGTCTGCATCGGCCGAAGATCGCCGTAGTTGAGCGTCATGGCTCCGCGCTCTCCTCGCATTGCCCTTCCGCCGCGCGAA
>CAYXLY010000226.1:0-7486 GCA_964466005.1 uncultured Spirochaetaceae bacterium
GCCGAAGCGCTCGCAGAGCTCGATGTTGAAGGCCGGAGTCGCCTTCACCCAGGTCTCCGTCTCCCCCAATCGCATCGTCGTGTAGCCATGCCAGTAGAAGACGTCCGTCTGCATGTGCTCACGCATGCGGGCCGTCGAGAGATGGTTGCGCACGTCGGCGAATCCGAGCCTCGCCGGGATCTCCGCGGCGCGGCAGACGGCGGCGAGCAGGACGGCCTTCGAGACGCACCATCCGTGTTCGCGCTCGAGGGTCGCGCTGGCGCGCAGGGACTCCGCGCTCACCCCGGCGCCATAGGGGTCGTAGCGGATCTCGTCGCGGACGGCGTAGTAGAGCGCGATCGCCTTCTCCCGCGGCGTTCCCCCTGCGGCGCCCGCGTCCCGGATCCGGGAGACCGAGAACTCCCGGACGGCCGGATGGTCCGAGTCGATGATCGGGGCCGACGGCCGCTCGCTTCGGGAGTCTCGCATCCTGGATCTGGCCCCCGATGTCCGGAGTGTGGCGAGGGAGGGGCCCGCCGCCGAGGGCAGGGACCTCGCGATGCGGCATCTCCCTCGCGGTGTGCGCACTCTGCACGATGGCACGGCCCGGCAACGATGGCACGCCGCTGGGACGCGGATCCGAGGGAGCCGCTTCCCCGAGAGACCCGCGGGGCAGATGCTCCAGATTCCCTGAGATTTCTGCCGGCCGAAGACCACTCCCAGACGATCTGGCTGCGTGCAGCCCACCGGGTCGCTGCGGGTTCGGGGAATCGGGCGCATCGCAACTCGAAACGCAGGTCGAGGACTCGGCGACACGACAGAGCCCAGACGGCCGAGCCGGCTCGAGCCGGCTGGGCAGGCAGAGACAGAGCAGAGACGGATTGGAAAGCGGAGACAGGAGGATCCAATGACCGGCACGAGCCTGCAGACGAATCGACGAGCGACCGGGTCGCTCTTTCAGAGGGAGAGCCGACGCGGCCTTCGTCTTCTCCTCGCGATCGCGTTCCTGGGAGCGCTCGGGGCCGCGCCCGCCGGGGCGACGGTGCTGAAGGCCTCGGCCTCTTCCTTCACCGGGGACCCGCTCACGGTCTCGATCGAGATCGACGACCAGGCGAATCCGGGCAGCCTCTCGATCACCCTGGCCGTGGACGGCGACGGCGATCTCGGCGATCTGCGCGGCTTCTTCGCCCAGGTCTCCGACGAGAGCCTCCTCTCCGGCCTCTCGGCCAGCGGATCCCTGATCGGCAAGAGCGTCTTCGAGGCGAACCGCGTGATCAATCTCGGACGCGGGGCGAACCTGAACGGGGGCGGCACGGCCTGTCCCTGCGATCTGGGAATCGAGATCGGGGCTCCCGGCATCGGCAAGGGAGACGACTTCCGATCCGTGAGCTTCGTCCTCTCGCACGTCTCCGAGGACCTGAGCGCCTCGTTCCTCCGCGGACAGGAGTTCGGGGTGCGGGTGACCAGCGTGGGACTCGTCGGCGGTGATCGGGAGGGGTCGAGCAAGCTGGCCGGCGTGGTGCCCGAGCCGACGACGGCGATGCTCATGCTGCTCGGATTGGCGGGGCTCGCTTCCGTCGGTCGCTCTCCGCGCTCCCGACCCGTCCATCGATAGAGACCCGGGCGAGGTCGCTCTGCGGTCCTCCGACCGGGGCTCGGCCCTCCGGACCTCGCGATCCGAGCGGGCGATCCGGCCCCGCGATCCGAGCGGGCCAGCCGAGTGATCGCGGGCGGCCTCGATCGCCGACGATGAATGTTAGTCCATGGCGATGGGATCGAGGCCGCAGTCCGACGCAGTCCGATGCGGCGCGGGTCGGCGCGCGAGGCAGCGAGACCGGGTCTCCGGCCGGCGGGCAGGGGCCGCGCGCCGACGGCGTACGTGTCCGGATTCCGTTATCTTCGGGGGCATTCCGATCGTCTCTCGCCTTTCTCGCCTTCCCGGAGCCGCGCCCTTGCTCGAATCCCCGCCCGCCCCCGACCCGAGCGCTCTCGCCGATGCCGTCTTCGAGGGCCTGAATCCCGCCCAGCGCGAGGCCGTCGAGACGACCGAGGGGCCGCTGCTCGTTCTCGCCGGGGCCGGCAGCGGCAAGACGCGAGTGCTCACGGCCCGGATCGCCTACCTGATCGGCGTCTGCGGCATTCCCGCCGACCAGATCCTCGCCGTCACCTTCACCAACAAGGCGGCCGGGGAGATGCGAGAGCGCGTCGAGAAGCTCCTCGGGCCGGCCGCAGCCGACGTCTCGATCGGCACCTTCCACTCGATCGGCGTTCGCATCCTGCGCCGGGAGATCGGCCATCTCGCCCGCGGTCGGGGCTTCGTGATCTACGACGATGCCGACAGCCTCGGCGTGATCAAGGACGTGCTGAAGCTCGAAGGCCTCGATCCCAAGGTCCACGAGCCGCGGCGGATCCGCTGGCAGATCGATCAGTGGAAGAACGCCGGACTGCTCCCCCCGGCGGCCGCGGAGCGGGCTCGCGATCTCGACGAGGAGCTGATCGCCCGGCTCTACGCCCTCTACCAGCGCAAGCTCGCGGATGCCGAGGCGCTCGACTTCGGCGATCTGCTGCTGCTGACGGCCGAGCTCTTCCGACGCCATCCGCGGGTCCTCGAGCACTACCAGAACCGCTATGCCTACGTGCTCGTCGACGAGTATCAGGACACGAACGGAGTCCAGTACGGCATCGTCAGCGCGCTCGCCGCCGGACATCGCAACCTCTGCGTCGTCGGCGATCCCGATCAATCCATCTATGCGTGGCGTGGTGCCGACATCCGCAACATCCTGGACTTCGAGCAGGACTATCCCGACGCCCGGGTGATCAAGCTCGAGAAGAACTACCGGTCGACGCAGCCGATTCTCTCGGGCGCCTCGGCGGTCATCGCGAACAACCTCGACCGCAAGGAGAAGAGCCTCTTCACGGATCGGGAGGGCGGCACACCGATCCGCTTCTTCGAGGCGGAAGACGACCGGGAGGAGGCGCAGTTCGTCGTTCGCAGCCTCCTCGGCGCGAATCGCCAGGAGGACGTGCCCTTCGGTCACGTCGCCATCCTCTACCGGACGAACGCCCAGTCGCGGGTCTTCGAGGAGGAGCTCCTCAAGTACGACGTGCCGTACACGATCGTCGGCGGACAGCGCTTCTACGAGAGGGCCGAGGTCAAGGACCTGATGGCCTATCTGCGGCTGCTCGTGAATCCCCGCGACGATCAGGCGCTGCGGAGGATCGTGAACAAGCCGGCGCGCGGGATCGGCAAGACGACCTTCGAACGGATCGAGCGACTCGCGGCGACCCGGGGCATCCCGCTGCTCGAGGGCCTCCGAGTCGCGGTCGAGACCGGCGAGGCCGGTCGGGCGGGATCGAAGATCGTCGCCTTCCTCGACATGATGGACGGGTTCGCGGCCTCGCTTCCGGGGCTCTCGCTCGACGAGCTGATCGCGCGCGTCCTCGAGGGCACGGGCTATGTCCGAGCGCTCGAGAAGGAGGATACGCCCGAGTCCGAGTCGCGGATCGACAACCTGCGCGAGCTCCTCTCGAGCGCGCGGGACTTCCACGCGGCCAACGAGGAAGAGCTGGCCGCGGAGGAGCGCAGCGAGCTCGAGCTCTATCTCGATCAGGTCGCCCTGATCTCCGATCTCGACGCTTACGAGGATCGGTCCGACCGGGTCTCCCTGATGACCGTGCATTCCGCGAAGGGACTCGAGTTCCCGGTCGTCTTCCTGGTGGGGCTCGAGGAGCGGATCTTCCCGCACGCCTCCTCGAGCCGGGACGAGGCCGGACTCGAGGAGGAGCGCCGCCTCTGCTACGTCGCCATGACGCGCGCGATGCAGCATCTCTTCCTGACCTGCGCCGCCGAGCGTTTCCGGTACGGCGACCGCACCTACCAGTCGCCGAGTCGCTTCCTGCAGGAGATTCCCGAGGAGCTCGTGGAGACGATCGGCACGGCGACGCGCGGTCGCTCTCCGCGGTCTCCGAGCCCGTCCTCGAGCGCGAGTGGGTCCCGTCTCGACTACTCCTACGGTCAGGACGAGGCCGGTGAGAGCGGGGGCGTCGTAGTGGGAATGGCGGTCCGACACCCCGTCTTCGGCCGCGGAGAGGTGCTCGCCGTGCTGGGCGCGGACCTGAACCAGAAGCTCCGGATCAAGTTCGATCGGGCGGGCGTGAAGACCGTGATGGTCCGTTATGCCAACCTCGAGCCGGCCTAGCGGGACTCTCGCACGGGCACCCCGCATCCGGATCGAGAGAGACTCGAGCGACCCGCGCGGCACGGCGAGGCGCCGCGTCGAGTGGAGGAGCATCGACATGGCAGTCCGCAGCGAGAGCCGAGGCGCGATCTGCCTCGTGACGATCGATCGACCCGAGGTCCGGAATTGCGTCGACCGCGAGACGGCCGAGGCCCTGGTCGAGGCCTTTCGTCGCTTCGACGAGAGCGACGAGCTCGCCGTCGCGGTGCTCCAGGGGGAGGGTGGCTGCTTCTGTGCCGGCGCCGACCTGAAGGCGATCGGCGAGGAGGGCGGTCGGCGGGCGAATCGGGTGGAGGAGACCGGAGATGGGCCAATGGGCCCGACGCGCATGGAGCTCGACAAGCCGGTCATCGCGGCGGTCGAGGGACATGCGGTGGCGGGTGGACTGGAGCTCGCCGCCTGGTGCGACATGCGGGTGGCGGCCGAGGACGCGGTCTTCGGCGTCTTCTGTAGGCGCTGGGGCGTGCCGCTGGTCGATGGCGGGACGATCCGGCTGTCGCGGCTCATCGGCCAGAGCCATGCGATGGATCTGATCCTCACGGGACGCCCCGTTTCGGGCGAGGAGGCCCGCGCGATGGGGCTCGTGAATCGCCTCGTCGCGAAGGGAGAGACGCTCGCGGCCGCGCTCGAGCTGGCGGAGACGCTGGCTGCGTTCCCGCAGCGCTGTCTGCGCTCGGACCGTCGGTCCGCTCTGGCCCAGTGGAGCCTTCCGGTCGAGGAGGCCCTGAGGCTCGAGACACGACTCGGCCTCGAGGTGATCCGCTCGGGGGAGACCGGCAAGGGGGCCCGACGCTTCGCGGGCGGCGCCGGTCGCCACGGCGCCTTCGACTGATCCTCTCGCCCAGGCCCCACGGCCCACGACGGCCTACGGCCCACCGGTGTCGCCATGGCATGGATCCTCGGCCATCGAGGCTCGGGCTATCGGTCCCCGGAGAGACGAAAGACGGCCAGCTGGGTGGCTCCGCCATATCGCGGATGGCGTCCTCCGATCGTCGAGCACGTCGCCTGATAGTCGTTGCGGCACGCCACGCCCTCGACCCAGCGGGCGAATCGCGCTCTTCCCCATTCGAATCGATGATCGGGATGCCGGAATCGATGCGCGGGCACCTCGAGGAAGGGGTTGAAGTCGGCGTTGGGCGTCGTCAGGACGACCGTTCGGGGCCGCATCGATTCGAAGAGGGCTCTCTCCAGGACCGACAGCCGTTCGGGGTCCATGTGCTCGATCGTCTCGACGAGCAGCGCGCAATCGAAGCCGCGATAGGTGGTCCCCGTCGCGGTCATCGAAGCCTGGACGAGCTCGACGCGAGCCGCCCGCTCCCGCGCCTCCGGGCACGCGATCGAATCGAGTCGCGCCCGGGACCGCTCGAGGGCCTCCGCCGAGAGGTCGAGCCCGACGATCCGCTCCAGCCGGGGCTCGGTCGCCAGCCGCGTGAGGAGATCTCCCGGTCCGCATCCCAGATCCAGCACCGTGCGCGCGCCGCAATCGAGCACGAGCCGATGGACCGCCTCGAGCCGCTGCGTCTGGTGCCAGGACGTCATCGCCAGAAGGTCGCCTCTTCCGGCTCTGGGGTCGAGCCGATCGCGGGCTGGCTGGAAGGCGGCAGGCTCGAGGGGGTCATTGCCCGCGTCCCGCGCCCCACGCCGCCTGATCCCCGCTCTCTGCGCTCCGCGACACCGCGGCATCGCAACCAAGCCCGACGCGCAGCCCGACGGACGAGGAGCCCAAGAGACGACTGGCCCGAAAAGATCTTTGATCGATGAAGCTCCGAGCTGCTAGTTTGGTCGGCGCAGAAGACGCTCGCCAGAGCGGGTAACCCTTCAGGCTTCGAACGACCCTCACCTGCGAGCTGCACGACCGGAGACCGCTTCCGGAACGACGGACGGAGCCGATGTCCCTGCAAGGAAGTCTGCGAGGAAGCCCCTCCCGCGCTCGCCCTCTTCGGGCCGCCCGACGCCGGGCCTGGCTCCTGTCGACGCTCGTCCTCTTCGGTTGCGCCGGACTCCAGGCGCGGACCCCTTCGCCGCCCGCTCCGGATTGGTACGTCGAGCCACCGCAGGAGGAAGGCGTCGCGTATGGCACCGGCGAAGGCGTGACCGGAAGGGAGGCGACGGAGAACGCCCGCCTCGACCTCGCCGGTCAGGTTCGGGCGCGGGTCACCTCGGAGATCCGATCGATCCAGGAGCGGGACGGTCGCTACTTCCGGTCCATCTTCAGTCAGGACACGGAGCAGGAGATCGCGGACGTCGCGCTGATCGGCGCGAAGGTCGTGAGCCAGGAGAAGAGGGGCCGCTTCCATTATGCGCTGATGTCGATCGACCGGCAGGCGATCGCACGGCAGCAGGAGAGCGAGGTCACAGGGGATGTGCGGAGGCTCGGACGACTCCTCGACGAGCGTCAGGAAGCCTCCTTCGATTCCTGGTGGAAGCTGACGCAAGGCCGCCCCGTGGCCCGCCGTCTGGCCGGTAACCTGACCCTGCTGCAGGTGCTGGGCTCCGAGGTCCGGAGCGCGGAGCGGAGCCTCCTCGCGCGATATCACCGTCTGATCGAGCGTGCAGGCCGGTACAAGGCCCTCGCCATCCTCGACGAGACGCGGATCGACGGAGTGCGGGAGGCCCTGGCGCAGCAGCTCGAAGGCGAGGACGTGCGTGTCGTCTCCGAACGGAGCGGAGCCCGGATCGTTCTCAGCTCGGAGTATCGGAGCCAGACCCTCTCCGGAGAGACCTACGTCGACGCGACGCTCTGGATCCGGTTGAGATCCGCTCGGGGAGGGCTCCTGGCGGAGCTTCCGGTGAAGGTGGAGGTCGTGTCGCTCAGTGGCGCCGCCGACGGCCGTCGCAAGGCACAGAAGGTCCTTTCTCGCCGGCTTCGCGAGGTGCTCGCGGAGAGGAGCCTGATCGAGCGATTGATCGAGGCCGCCTGAGAGGGAAGGCCGCCTCGGGCCGGCGATCGAGCTGAGCGAACAGACGAACGGGGAGCGCGCGCCAGGAAGCTCCAGAGTGCGCGATGGGATGGAAGGCGGATGGCATGGAGTGTCGAACTGCAGAGAGCGCTCGCGCGGAAGTGGATGGGATCGTCGTGATGGATCGGATGGGACAGGCCAGACTTCGAGGCGCTGTCCTCGTCGGTCGGCCTCGCGTCGCGACAGCTCGGCGGCGGTGATCTTCACGTCGAGCTGACGGACCGCCTGCGCGTAAAACTGTCGGGCGCGCGCCTCAATGTCGACAGCGGGGTTTGCTTTCGGTGAGCCGTAGCGGTCGGCCACGACGAC
>CAYXLY010000227.1:0-7461 GCA_964466005.1 uncultured Spirochaetaceae bacterium
CTGCGAGAGGCCCATCGAATCGCCCGTCCCGTCCCGTCCAGTCCAGTCGCGCTCCTCCCGGCTTCAGGCGCTTCGGGCTCGGAAGCATCGCGTTCCCAGGGGGCGCTGCGCGCGGGCGGACGGGCAGGCCCCGATCAGGCCCAGGTCCCCTGAAGACCCGACCGGGAGCTGCATTCCCACTACAGCGAGCCCCTCGATCATCCGTTGAGCAGACCAGCTCGCCGTATCGGTCGTGAGGGCGGTCCTGCTCGTGGCGAAGGGAGAAGCAGCACGTGGGTTGGCTCGCGAAGCTGCCGGTCGTCAGTCTGTCGATCGCGGTGGCGACATGCCTCGTCCATCTCGGGGAATCGGGTGAGCTCCGCCGATCGGGCGAGCCCGATCCGTCCAGCCTTCGCTTCACGAGCGCGCGAGCCGAGGCTCGCACCTATCTCCGACGCAACCCCGAGCTCGTCGTCGACCCGCTCGGCGAGCGGATTCTCGATTCCCGCTGGCTCGAGGCGACGCGCCGCAGCGCACGCGCCTCCGAAGACGACCTCGTCGTCGACCTGCCCGCGTCGCTGGAGGCGCGTGCGCAGGCGCGGCTCGATCGGCTGATCGACGTCGCCTACGAGGCGCGTCTCGCGACCGACCCGGCCTGGCGCTGGGGCGTGCTCGACCTGCGATCGCCTCCGCGGAGCTACCTCGCTCACGGATTCTTCCATGAGACGCAGGCCGGGCTGATCCTGACCCTGGCGATCCTCCTGCTGGCGGGCGCGCCTCTCGAGCGGGCCTGGGGCTCCCTGCTCTTCGGGGGCTTCGTTCTGCTGGCCCTGCCCGGGACGGCCCTGATCGACCGTCTCCTCGAAGGCGCCAGCGGCATCCCGTGGACGGGGGGGGCGGGGCTCGCCGGAGCCGTGCTCGGGGCCCACTTCATCCGGGGGCTCGGAGGCCACTTCCTGCTTCCCGGCTGGCTGCTGCTCCCGGTCTGGCTCGGCATCGAGGCCTTCGGGGTCCGGGGCTTCTGGCTGGACGATCTCGACGGCGTGCCGTGGACGAGCTTGATCGCGGCGATCGGCCTGGGAGCGCTCGCCGCCGGTGCGCTGAGGCTGCTCGGCGTCGAGGCCAGGCTCTTCGCCCTCTCGGAGGCGGATCGGAGTCGTGGCCCGAATCCCGTCGTCGCGCGAGCCGCCCGGCTGCGATCGGATGGGGACCCGTATCAGGCCTTCGACCTGATCCAGGCGGCGTGGCGCGACGATCCCTCCGACACCGAGGTGGCCGAGGCCTTCTTCGCGATCGCCGTCGAGGTCGGTCAGCCCACGGCGGCGGCCGAAGCGATCCGACCGAGCCTCGACCGGGCGCTGCGTCGCGGAGACATGCCCTGCGCGCTGGAGTACTGGCTCCCTCTCGCGTGTGCCGAGAGTGAGCTCGCGCTCGAGGCGACCGCCGCCGTGCGGCTCGGCGAGGGGCTGCTCGATGCGGGACATCCCGAGGCGGCCCTCTTCTCCCTGCGCCGGGCGCTGGAGGCCGAGGTCTCCAGCGGACACGCCACCCGCATCGTCCACGTCGCGCGGGATCTCGATGACGGTCTCGCACGCCGGGCCGCCCGGATCGCGCTGGCGGACCCCTCTCTGGACCCGGCCAATCGCGCCGATCTCGAGCTGATCGTCGCGCGGGTCGACGAGCGGGATCAGCCCGCGCAGGAGGCCGCGGTCGAGACGAGGGAGCCGGAGCCCTCGCGCTCGCAGCTCGATCGGCGGATCCGAGCGGAGCACCACGCGATCGAGACGACCGCCTTCCCCATCGACTCGGACGTGGACCTGCCGGAGGCTCCCTCGGAGCCGCTCTCGGCGGACCTTCCGGGAGATCCGTCGGCGGAGATCGAGGCCGGGGAGATCGACTCCCACGAGGCCTCGCTCGTCGCCCAGGCCCTCGATCCGAGCGCCATCTCGCCCGAGAGTCTCGAGTCCGCGATCGGCTCGCCCGAGGTCGACGAGGCGGCTCCGGAGCGCGGGTCCTTCGACTCCCTGTCCCACTGGAACGATCCCGGACGACTCGACGACCTGGGCGAGGACCTGGAGCTCGACCTGCCTTCGGACTCGATGCTGATCTCGAGCGACGACCTCGAATCGATCGGTGCGGATCTCGAGCTCACCCGATCTCCCCGAGAGGTCGCCCTGGATCCGCGTGAGGCGGAGACCGACAGTGACATGACGCCGATGATGGGCCTCGACGGTGAGCTCTCGCGGCGATCCCCCGACCCGGACGGGACGACGCAGACGGTCGACCGTCCGCTGCGCGCGCTCAAGGCGCTGGCGGCCGTGCCGATCGCATCGGGACAGGGATGGATCGAGATCGACGTGGACGAGCGGGGCAAGTCCAGGCTGCCGCTCTCACGGGTCGAGGCCATCGGCATGGCGGCCGTGTCGGGCCTGGCGACGCGACCGGTGCTGATCGTCGACTTCGTGCTGAACTGGAGCGAGGACCCGGAGGAGCCGCTGAAGGTGATCCGGCTTCGCAGCGACCGCTTCGATCCCCAGCGATTCGAGCCGGAGGGCGGGAGCCCGCTGGAGGCCCTGCGCGTCTGGGTGGGACGTCTCCGTTCGGCCTCCGGCGCCGCCTGCCTGCCCTCGTCCGAGATGCTCGCGGGCCGCTTCGTCCGCTTCGACTCGGTCGGCTCCTACGATCGGGAGGTGCTGCAGGCCCGCTCCCCGCGCTGACGCCCCTGTGTCCGAGTCGGCTGGCCGTTGGCTGCGCTGGCTGCGGGGGCGGGATCAGGCCAGAGCGGAGGCCGGCCGATCGAGCGCCCTCCAGAGGAGGACGCGAGCGCCCAGAACCGCCGGCGCGATCAGCCAGGGCAGATTGAAGAGCAGATAGTAGAGCGTGTTCGGCGGCGGATGCGGTCCGAGGAAGGTCTGCGTGAAGTAGAAGAACATGTTGGTCACGGCGGCGCCCGCGTACACGAGCCCGAGCGGACGCAGCCAGGGGCGGGGCCGGACGAGTCCGACCATCACGAAGAGCAGCGCCGGAGCCTGGAAGAGTCCGTCGAAGAGACAGGCAGCGATCAGATTCGGCGGAGGGTCGAGATGAGCCGGCTCCTCGGCGACGGCCCACTCGTGCAGCCAGCGCAGCGGAGGCCAGGGGCTGTCGGGAGAGACCGGCGCCCCGAGGCCTTCGGGCAGACTGAACAGGAATCCGTAGAGAACGGAGATCGAGAAGAAGAGCAGAAGCGCGAGGTCGAGCGGGCGCTGGAGGATCGAGCCGGGCATGGGTCTCCTGGGGCTGGACGGTGCGCCGGAGCCTATCCCATTTCCGAATGCCCCACCGTTCCGGACCGGCTCTCACCCCGCCCGTCCGCCCGCCCACCTGACCGGGTCCCGGGACGGCACCTTGGGCAGAGCGGACGGCTAGCCGAAGATCCCCGGATCGAGATCGACCCCGATCGGGCAATGGTCGGAGCCGCGGACATGGGGCTCGATGAATGCGTTGCGCACGAAGGGCATCGCCGAAGGGGAGGCGAGCACGTAGTCGATCCGCCAGCCGATGTTCTTCTCGCGCACGCCGAAGCGCTGGCTCCACCAGGAATAATGGCCCGGCCCGGGCTCGAAGGCGCGGAACGTGTCGACCCAGCCGGCCTCGATCCAGCGATCGAGCTCCGCACACTCCTCGGGCAGGAAGCCCGAGGTCTTGCGGTTGTCCCGGGGACGGGCGAGGTCGATGTCGCGGTGGGCCGTGTTGTAGTCCCCCATCACGAGGACGCGGTAGCCGCCTCGCCGCCAGCGCTCGACGCGCTCGAAGAGAGCCCGGTACCAGTCGAGCTTGAAGGGCACCCGATCGTTGCTTCGGTCCTTGCCCGAGCCGTTGGGGAAGTAGCCGTTGGCGATCACCAGCCGTCCGAAGCGCGCGACCTGCAGTCGTCCCTCGGCGTCGAAGCGGGGATCGCCGAGCCCGGTGTCGAGACGGTCGGGCTTGCTGCGCGAGAGGAGCCCGACGCCCGAGTAGCCCTTTCGCTCGGCGGCCACGTAGTGGTGATGGTACTCCTCGATCGCGCGGATCTCCGGGGGGATCAGGTCGAGCCCGGCTCGCACCTCCTGGAGGCCGATGACGTCGGCTTGCGACCGACGGATCCAGTCGGCGAGCCCCTTCCTGGCCGCCGCGCGGATGCCGTTGACGTTCCAGGAGTAGATGCGGCGGGAGTCCGCCGCGCGAGGGCGAATCGTCGCTTTGCTCAATCTCTCAGCTCTCGTCGCTCAGGTAGGTGTACTGCTCGAGCCCCTGCTCGTAGCGGCGTCGCAGCAGCGCCGAGTCCTCGAGGTTGATCCGCCCGGATCGCGTGGCGTGCTCGATGGTCTTGCGCACGCGCTCGGAGAGCACCCGGCGGTCGTATTGCACGTAAGAGAGGACCTCCGTCACGGAGTCTCCCTCCACGAGATGCTTGACGGAGTAGCCTCCGTCGTCGTCGAGGCGCACGTGGACCGCATCGGTGTCGCCGAAGAGGTTGTGGAGGTCCCCCAGGATCTCCTGATAGGCGCCGACGAGGAAGATGCCCAGGAAATAGGGCGCTCCGTTGCGGGGATGGAGCGGAATCGTGGATCGCTCCTCTCCGTCTCCGATGAAGCGATCGATCCTGCCGTCGGAGTCGCAGGTCAGGTCGACGATCACGCCGAGGCGGCTCGGCTCCTCGTCCAGCCGATGGATCGGCATCACGGGGAAGACCTGCTTCACGGCCCAGGTGTCCGGAGCGGATTGGAAGACCGAGAAGTTGCCGAAATAGGTGTCGATCAGGAGCTTCCGGAGGTCTTCGAAGCCGTCGGGCTCCTCGCCGAGCGCCTCGAGGATCTCGCCGATCCGTGCACAGCCCGCGAAGAAGAGCCGTTCGGACTTCGCGCGTCCGAGCAGATCCATGTAGCCGAGCGAGAAGAGCGAGGCGGCCTCGTCCCGCCCGTGGACGAGGTCGTGGTAGACCTCGCTCAGGTTCTCGGCGTGGATGCTCTCGACCGACTCGAGCAGCGCGTGGAGGACCGGCGGGTCGTCCTCCTCGCAGACGGGCAGCTCCGTCGGCGCCTCGACCCGGTTGACCCCGATCACGTCGAAGATCAGCACCGAGTGATGCGCCGCCATCGCGCGTCCGGACTCCGTGACGATGTCCGGCACCGGCACGTCCGTCTCCGCGCAGGCCTGCTCGGCGGCGAAGATCACGTCGTTGGCGTACTCCTGCTCGGTATAGTTCATCGACGACACGTCGTCGGTCCCGGCGCCGAGATAGTCGACGCCCAGCCCGCCACCCACGTCGAGCAGGTGGAGCGAGGTCGCTCCCAGGGCATGCAGGCCGACGTAGGTCCGCATCGCCTCCCGCAGCGCGTCCTTGTGCGCGCGGATGGTGGTGATCTGGGATCCGATGTGGAAGTGCAGGAGCTCGGCGCAGTCGAGCATGTCCTCCGCGCGGAGCCGCTCGACGGCGCGAACCAGCTCGTCGGGCGTCAGGCCGAACTTCGAGTGGGATCCGGAGGACTCGACCCAGCGCCCGGCACCGACCGTCGAGAGCCGGGCGCGCAGGCCGATATGCGGTCGGATGCCGAGCTCCGCGGAGGCCTTGATGATCAGGTCGAGCTCGCCCGCGCGGTCGACGACGATCACCGGCGTCCGTCCCAGCCTCTGGGCCAGCAGCGCGGTCTCGACATAGGCGCGATCCTTGTATCCGTTGCAGATCAGCAATGCGTCCGGCGTGTCGAGCAGCGCGAGCGCGATCAGAAGCTCGGGCTTGCTCCCGGCCTCGAGCCCTACGCCATGGGGCGCTCCGAACTGCACGACCTCCTCGACGACATGCGCCTGCTGATTGACCTTGATCGGATAGACCCCCCGCCAGCGCCCCGCGTACTCGTTCTCCCGGATCGCCTCGGCGAAGCAGCCCGCCAGCGTCTCGATGCGGCTGGCCAGGATGTCGGAGAAGCGGATCAGCATCGGACGCCGCAATCCCCGACGCTCGAGCTCCTCCACGAGCTTCGGCATCTCGATCGCGGCCCCGCGGCCGAGCCGGGGATGCACCACGAGGTCGCCCTCGGGCGAGACCGAGAAGAAGCCGTCTCCCCAGGAGGGGACCTGGTAGAGCTCTGCGCTCTGCTGGGGCGTCCATTCGCTCATCGGGTTCTCCGGGCTCGGGCGAGCCCAGCGCGGATCCGCTCGGGATCCCGGGGAGGTGACGGAGGCGGAGTGGAGGCGGAAGAGTCGGCCCCCGTCGAGCTGCGGGTTTATCATATTTTGCGCGCCGCAGCTCAGGCGTCCAGTGCCTCTTCGCGTTCTTCCTGCCGCGCGAGATCCCGGATCTTCACGACGCCCCGCGCCCGCTCGTCTTCGCCGATCAGGAAGACGCGCTCGGCCCCCGCCTTGTCCGCCTCGCCGAGCACTCGCTTCAGCCGGGGATGATCGAGCACGAGCTCCACGCGCCGCCCCTCGCCCCGGAGTCGTCGCGCGACGCGGATCGCCGCGGGCTTCTCCTCGGGGCCGAAGGCGTACACGATGTCCTGGATCTCGCGCGAGAGCTCGGGCCAGAGCCCCTCTTCCGCGAGCAGCTCGCTGATCACCGCATCTCCGAAGCCGAAGCCCACCGCGGGGAGGGGCCTTCCGCCGAGGGTCTCGGCGAGCCGATCATAGCGGCCGCCACCACAGATCGCGCGGAGCTCGCCGGCGGCGTCGAAGGCCTCGAAGACGACGCCCGTATAGTAGGCGAGGCCCCGGACCACCGAGGCATCGAAGGGAACCTGATCGGCGACTCCGTAGGCGTCGAGCAGCGTGTAGAGGCGCCGCAGGTCCGCCAGGGCCGGCGAGTCCGGCGCGGCGAAGGCGGCCGCCTCGTCGAGCGAACGGGCGCCCAGCATCTCGAGGACCCGCTCCGCCTCGCCCGCTCCGAGACCGATCAGACCCTTCGGATCGCACAGCTGCTGCGTGACGGCGTCGGCTCCGATCTTGTCGAGCTTGTCGATCACCACGCAGAGCGGCTCGAAGGCCTCGGGCCGGTCGGCGAGCACCCCCCGACGAAGCGACTCCTCGAGCAGCGCCCGGCTGTTCAGGCGCACCTTCACCTTGCCCCGCGCCAGCCCGAGGGCATCGAAGACCGTGAACAGGGCCGATAGCAGCTCGGCCTCGGCCTCGACGCCGGGCTCACCCCAGATGTCCATGTTCCACTGGTAGTGTTCCCGCCGTCGGCCGCGGGTCATGCGCTCGTAGCGCCAGTTCTGGGTCACGGTGAACCATCGCACCGGAAAGCGCATCGAACCCTGGTGTGCGATCACCATGCGAGCGATCGAGGGCGTCATCTCGGGGCGCAGGGCCAGGTGTCGGCCGTGGAGCACGAAGTGGTAGAGCTGATCCATGATCTCTTCGCCGGCCTTGCGGGTGAAGAGCTCGGCATGCTCGACCATCGGCGCGTCGACCTCTTCGAAGCCGAACTGGGCCGCGGTCCGGCGAAAGAGGTCGAAGAGCCAGCTT
>CAYXLY010000228.1:0-7460 GCA_964466005.1 uncultured Spirochaetaceae bacterium
TGCGCGAGACCGTGGCCGCGTATCCGCCGGAGCGCGCGGCGAAGATCTGCGGGGTGGACCCGGAGACGATTCGCGAGGTCGCGCGGATCTTCGGTCGGGCGCGCCGCGCGATCGTCTTCTGGGGGATGGGGATCTCGCAGCATGTCTACGGCACGAACAACGCGCGTTGCCTCATCTCGCTGGCCCTGCTGACGGGGAACGTCGGGCGGGCGGGCTCGGGGCTCCATCCGCTCCGCGGACAGAACAACGTCCAGGGTGCGAGCGACGCGGGGCTGATCCCGATGGTCTACCCGGACTATCAGGCCGTCGGGGATCCCGAGATCCGTGCGAAGTTCGAGCGGGCCTGGGGACGGCCGCTCTCCCCCGATCCGGGGCTCACCGTCGTCGAGATCACGCGGGCCGCCCTCGAGGGTCGCGTGAGAGGCATGTACATCATGGGAGAGAATCCGTTCCTCTCCGACCCGAACGTGAACAAGGTCCGGAAGGCGCTCGCGAGCCTCGAGTTCCTGGTCGTACAGGACATCTTCCCGACCGAGACGGCCGAGTTCGCCGACGTGATCCTGCCGGCGAGCTCCTATCTCGAGAAGGACGGGACCTACACCAACACGGATCGGCGCGTCCAGATCGGGCGCAAGGCGCTCGACATGCCGGGAGAGGCGAGGCTCGACTGGCAGATCATCCAGGACGTCTCGACCCGGATGGGCTACCCGATGGACCACTCCTCGGTCGAGTCGATCTTCGAGGAGCTCGCGAGCCTGACGTCGAGCTATGCGACGCTCCGGCACGACAATCTCGGCCCCACCGGCAAGCTCTGGCCGAACGCCGACCCCCTGCACGAGGAGGGCCCGGGCGTTCTCTTCGAGGAGTCGTTCCCGACCGAGAATGGCCGGGCGAAGCTCGTGCCCGCCGAGTGGACGGCGGCGCCCGAGCTGCCGGACGACGAGTATCCCTGGGTCCTGAATACGGGGCGACTGCTCGAGCATTGGCATACCGGCGCGATGACGCGTCGCGCGAGCGCGCTCGACGCGATCTCGCCCGAGGCCTTCGTGAGCCTGCATCCGGACGACGGTGCGGAGCTGGGGATCGAGTCGGGAGATCGGGTCGAGATCCGCAGCCGTCGCGGAGTCGTCCGCCTGCGCGCGGAGCTCACGACGAGGGAGAGCCGCGGCGCCGTCTTCATTCCCTTCCACTTCCGGGAGGCGGCCGCGAACCTGCTGACGCTCGACGAGCTCGATCCCGACGGCAAGATCCCGGAGTTCAAGTTCTGCGCCGTCTCGGTCCGGCCGGTGCGGGAGCCCGGCTCGACGGCGCGAGGGCCATGGCCCGCCTCGCAGGCGTGATCGGCCGCCTCACAGGCGCAATGCGCCTCACAGCCAGCCGCAATGGGCCTCACAGGCGCAATGGGCGCGCAGGCGCGCCAGGCCGTGCAGGCGCGATGCGGCGCGGACCGACCTATCGCTCCGGCTCTCGCGCCTGGATCTTCGCCCAGTAGACGTCGAGGTCGGCCCGCAGCGTCGGGGCGAGGAAATAGAGCCCGATCAGGTTGGCGAAGGCCATCGCGAAGATCATGGCGTCGGAGAACTCGAGGACGGCCGAGAGGGTCGTCGTGCAGCCGACGATCACGCAGAGGCAGTAGAAGAGATTGAAGCCGAGCCGGACCGCGCGCGAAGGGCCCAGGAGATAGATGCAGCCCTCGAGCCCGTAGTAGGACCACGAGATCAGGGTCGAGTAGGCGAAGAGCAGGACGACGAGGGAGAGCACCGGAGGAAACCAGGAGACGGCCCGGGAGAAGGCCCTCGAGGTGAGCTCGACCCCGCTCACGGCGCCGGTGCCCAGCTCGGACGGCTCCAGCGCGGTCGTGATCACGAGCGCGGTGATCGAGCAGACGATCACCGTGTCGATGAAGGGCTCGAGCATGGCGACGAAGCCCTGGGTGAGCGGCTCGCTCGTGCGCACCGCGGCATGGGCGATCGAGGAGGAGCCGATGCCCGCCTCGTTCGAGAAGGCCGCCCGCCGGAAGCCCAGGACGACCACTCCGAGCATCCCCCCGACCGCGCCCTCGGGCGAGAAGGCCTCGGTGCCGATCCGGACGAGCGCTCCGGGCACCCGGTCGGCATGGGAGCCGATGACGTAGAGCCCCGTCGAGACGTAGAGACCGGCCATCAGGGGCACGAGTCCCTGGGTCACCCGGGCGATCGCGCGGATGCCGCCGAGGATCACCGCGGCCACCCCGACCGCGAGGACGGCTCCGAAGAGCCAGCCGCTCCCGGCGGCGAAGCTCGACTCGCCTCCGGTGACCTCGACGAGCTGGGCGAAGGCCTGATTCGACTGGAACATGCCGATGCCCACGCTGCCGAGCAGCACGCAGACGGCATAATAGAGAGCGAGCCCGCGTCCCAGCCGGGGCCATCCGCGCTCGGCGAGTCCGGCGTCGAGGAAGAACATCGGACCGCCGGAGACCGAGCCGTCGGGATTCTGGCGCCGGTACTTCACGCCCATCGTGCACTCGGCGAACTTCGAGGCCATCCCGAGGAAGCCGGCGACGACGAGCCAGAAGGCGGCGCCGGGGCCGCCGACGGAGACCGCCACCGCGACATGGGCGATGTTGCCGACTCCGACCGTGCCCGACACGGCGGTCGTGAGGGCCTGGAAGTGGGAGACCTCGCCGGGCTCCCTTCCCTCGTCCTCGAGCCCACGGACGATGCGCAGGGCATGACTGAAGCCCCGCAGGTTGATGCCGCGCAGATGGATCGTGAAGAAGGTCGCGCCGGCGATCAGCCAGACGACGATGAGGGGAACCTCGACCTCTCCGATCGACACGGTGTGGAAGACGAGATCGGACGCCTGTCTGGCGATCGGCCGGAAGGCCTGGTCGATCATCCGGTCGATGCTCAGGACGCGGCCTCCAGGCAGGGAGTCCAGACGGACAGGAAGCTCGGGCTCAGTCGTCCCACCCGAGCCACTGGATCCGGACACCGACGCCCGCCCGATACAGCCACTCGTCGACGTCGAAGGCGAAGCGAGCGCTCACCTCGTCGGCAGGTCTCCCCTGGTCCACGTTGATCTCGTCGAAGATCTGGCGCGGCCCGACCCGGGTATCGAAGTCGCGATTGCCGAGGATCCGATAGATGCGGAAGCCCGCGAAGACCGAGGTCCGGAAGGGACCCGCAGGCCCCGCGTCCATCTCGATATGGAGTCCGGGGCCGATCCCGTCGAAGCTTCTCGAGTCCTTGTCGGTGAGGCGCGTCTCGCGCAGGAAGCCCAGACCGAACTGATCGCCAGCCTGGCCGACACCCAGATCGTTGGGATTGCACTCCGTCGTCATCGCCCCACTGCGGATCACCGGAAGACAGTCCGCGTCGGCGACCTGTCCCTGGAAGTCGATCGAGAAGCGCGTCCAGCCGATCGAGGGCTTGATCTGGACCGGCCGGCCGTAGATCTCGAAGGGGAAGGCGAGGCCCGCGTGCGCACCGAAGGTGAGCCTCTCCCTCTCGAGGACGACCTCGGATCCCTGTCCGGCCGCGGACTCCGCAGAGAAGCTCTGGGTCTCGGGGTTCGGAGAGCGCGTCCCGATCGGTCCGACCTCTCCGACGATCGCGACCTTGCGGTCGCTGCCGAAGGTGGGCGCGATCTCTCCTCCGAAGAAGAAGCGCGGCGTGCCGGGAAGCGGGAGCTCCGGCGACAGGATCTCGACCTGGAGGCTGACGAAGGGCGTCTGATCCCGATCGTCTCCGGCGGCGGGCGGCTGGAGGGCCTCCTCCCTCATCATGGGGTCGGGAATCGAGCATCCGCGGCAGATCTGACTCGAGACGCTGCCCTTCCAGTCCTGGACGGTCAGGCCGCTGTCGAAGGCCACCGAGGGGATCCATCGATCCGCTCCCGGGCTCCGCGGCTCCTCCGCCCTGGCGCCCGAAGGCAGGCCGAGGCCGACGAGCACCGATGCCCCGAGCAGAATCGTTCCCAGAACGGAAACGAACGCCTTCGCGAGGAGCGCGGCCCCCCCGAAGATCCGATCCATGCATGCATCGTGCTTGTTCATTCTCGCTCGGCTTGCTCGCTGATCGAGGTCTTCGACGCCCGCTCCCGGATCGCGACGTTCCGCCTCGTCCTCGTTTCGATTGCGTTCGATCCCGCTCCGGTCCCGATGCGGCCCATGCTGCGGCGTGCCGCGGGCTCCCCGGTCTCTCTCGTTTCCTGACGCTCTCGCTCCAGACTCGCTCCGGAGCCCCGCCTCGGCAGTCTCCCGCTCTCACCCGGGAGCTCGGGTCTCGGGCGCTCCCATCCCGAAGCGAGAGCCGGAGCGCCGGAGCGAATGCCGGAGTCGAGTCCCGGGATGGTCCGACCCCCGGCCCCTCGCGCCGGAATTCTCGCCGTGATCCTATCACGCCCGGGGCCGTCGGAAATGCAGGGAATCGCGACTCGCATCCATTCCCGGAAAGAGCGCGGAAGATTGACCATTTCAGTCGATCCCCCGTACCATGCGCTCGATATGATGGAATCCTTGGCGAGCTCCCGCGGTTCTGTGGATGAACTCCTCCCGAGCTCCGTGCGCGGTCCGGTCCGCGGACCGGAGCCCGCGCAACGGTCCCAGGCCTCTACTCCGGAGCGGCCTTCACTCGCGTCGTCGTCGTCGTCGTCGTCGCTCTCGCCTTCGGCTCTGCCGCATCCGCCCCTCTCTCCGCCCCTCCCTCCACGCCGGCTTCGGCCGCCGATGTTCGGGATCGGGAGGATCCTGGGCGGGCTGATGACGATCGGCCTCTCGCTCGTCCTGCTCGGTGGAACGGAGGCCCGCGCCCAGGGCGAGGGCGCGCAGGAGGGAGCGGCCCAGGGAGGCGGCGACGCCTCGGCCTGGGCGGGCATCGAGGAGTTCGTCGTCACCGGCTACTCCTCGTCGCTCGTGGGCGACCTCGCGGCAGCGGACTCGGTCATCGCCTGGAGCGAGGAGGATCTCGTCTCCCTCGGCGCAGCCGACATCTCGGATCTCGCCGCCTTCACGCCGAGTCTGGAGATCGTCACCTCGGGCGCGACCACTCCGACCTTCTTCGTCCGCGGCATCGGTCTGAACGACTTCAATCCCAACTCGACCGGTGCGGTCGCCGTCTACCAGGACGACGTCGCGATCAACGGCCCGGCCATCCAGCTGGGCCTCTTGTTCGACACCGAGGCAGTGAACGTGCTGCGCGGGCCGCAGGGCACGGGGCAGGCCCGGAACGCGTCCGCCGGCGCGATCAAGGTCTACTCCCGCAAGCCCACGGGCGAGTTCGGCGGGTATCTCCGGTCCGACTTCGGGAACTTCGACGCCCAGGACTACGAAGGCGCCCTCGAGGCGCCGATCTTCAAGGACATCCTCAGCGTACGAGGCGCCTTCCGCGTCTCCCTGCGCGACGGCTGGATGCAGAATCGCTGCGCCGAGGCGCCGCCTCTGGCGGATCGGGTTCAGAACGCTGCCCCGGCGCGGACAGCCGTCGGTCCCTCTTCCATCTGCGGAGAGACGGTCGCGCCCGGTCAGTTCTCGACGATTCCGGAGGGACTCGCCGGAAACCTGAACGATACGGACGTCTGGGCGGCGCGGGGAACGCTGCGCTTCGAGCCCACACCCGAGCTGAGCTGGCTCCTGAACTTCCACGGCTCGAGGCGAGACGAGCTCTCGCAGCTCGGGCAGTCGATCGGAACGAAGGGGATCGTGTGCGAGCCCGGAACCTTCTGCCAGAATCCTCGACGCGGCGCGCCCGATTCGATCTTCGACGAAGATCCGCGTCAGGGCATCCTCGGCGGCACGCAGGGCGCCCTCGCGTCGGCCAACTTGAACTCCGGCTACGTGCCGACGGAGATCCGGGCGAGGCTGAACGAGCTCGCGCCCTGCCTTCAGGCCGAGGCGCTCCTGGACCAGTGCCGCTTCCAGGACCCCGATACGCGGATCGCGGCGAACGAGGCGAGGCTCCAGGTCGCCGACGAGCTCGCCCGGGACCTCGACGACGATCCCTTCGCGGGTGACTTCAATCGGACGGGCGACACGACGAACGACACGTATGGCGGATATCTGAAGGGGGACTTCGAGCTGCCGGGAGAGCTCAACCTCGTCGTCACGACCGGCGTCGATCGATATCGTCGACAGATCGACATCGATCTGGACTTCTCCCCCGAGACCCTCTTCGAGACCCGGACCCAGGACGATGCCTGGCAGGTCTACCAGGACCTGACCCTGAGCGGCACCCTCGGCGCGATGACCGCGATGCCGCTGTCCTGGGAGGTCGGCGGCTGGATGCTGCGGGAGGAGCTCGACGCGAAGGTGAACATCGATCTCTCGGGCAACGCGGCGGCCGTCGCCGCCGGCGTTCGCGAGCGGATCTACGGGCAGGAGACCTGGAGCTTCGGCGGCTTTGCCTACGGAACCGTCGACATCCTCGACGACTTCACGCTCGACGGAGGCTTCCGCTACAACTGGGAGCGCAAAGATTTCGACATGAAGATCTCGGGAGGGCTCCAGCAGGACGTGCCCTTCAAGATCCGCGAGACGTGGGATCAGCCGACCGGCACGATCCGGCTCACCTATCGTTTCCGCGAAGACATCAACGTCTTCTGGAAGTACACCCACGGCTGGAAGCCCGGAACCATCAACGCGACCGCGACCCAGTTCACCGGGCCCACGGTGGCGGAGCCCGAGAAGATCGACTCCTTCGAGTTCGGCCTGCATGGATCCTGGTTCGACGGCAGCCTCAACGTCGACGGGTCGTTCTTCACCTACGACTACAGCAACTACCAGGTCTTCACCGCGCAGCAGTTCTTCGGCGGAAACACCGAGTTCGTCGTGCTGAACGCGGACTCCGCCGAGGTCTACGGGATCGAGGTGGACGGGAATGCGCGGCCCTGGACCGGCGGGTTCCTGCAGGTTCGCTTCTCATGGCTGGAGACCCAGTTCAACGACTTCACCCGCACCGACCAGTTCTTGAGACAGGGGGGCGGCATGGGGGATCCCTTCGTCACGCGCGAGCAGCAGAACGCGGGCAACCCCCTCCTCAACTCGCCCCGGTTCAAGGTCAGCCTCACCGCCCAGCAGGAGTTCTCGCTCGGACGATACGGCGCGCTGGTCCTGCGCTACGACGGAGTGTGGACCGACAAGAGCTTCTTCGATCAGACGGCCGGTGTCGGGATCGGAAACGACGAGGGCAACACGTTCCTGCCGGACAACACGATCGGCCAGGAGGCGTTCTGGCTGCACAACCTCCGGACGACCTGGCGGTCGGTGGACGACCGGGTCGAGCTCAGCGGCTGGATCCGCAACATCGAGAACAAGGCCTACAAGACCTTCGCCTTCGACGCGTCCAACTTCCAGTCGACGACGGTCTTCTTCGTAGGCGACCCCCGCACCTACGGCGCCAGCATAGTAGTCAAGTTCTTCTAGTCCGACCTGGACCGTCAATTGGGTCCAAGCCTGGTGGGTTCACGCCGGGGGGCCTGCC
>CAYXLY010000229.1:0-7458 GCA_964466005.1 uncultured Spirochaetaceae bacterium
GCACGGTGAGGGCCGCGACCAGGACGAGGTCCGGAGCGATCCGCGTTCCGATCAGGATGCCGACGGTCGTCACGACGACGCCGACGGCCAGCCAGCCGTCTCCCCCCAATCGCTCTCCCTCCGACCTGATCCGAGTCCACCGGGCCCTGCTGCGCGCGCGATCAGGCTATCAGAGCCGACGACCGCCGGCCCGTCCCGAAACGCAGCTCGAAGGCAGGCGAGGCGCGGCCGAGACGCGACCGAGACGACGGGAGGCGACGTGATACGCTCGACTCCCCGCCCGTCGCGCTCGCCGCGGGCCCGACACGAGAGGAGCCCCACCATGCGCGCTGCCTGCTTCGATCCGTCCCGCAGGTCGCTCGAGATCCGGGACGTGCCCGATCCCACGCCGGGCCCCGGCGAGGTGGTGCTGGCGATCAGCGGGTGCGGCATCTGCGGCTCGGACCTGCACGTCACGGAGCTCGAAGGCGCGGTCCCGCAAGGCGCCGTGATGGGACACGAGTTCGCCGGCGAGATCGTCGCCGTCGGCCGGGACGCCCGGGGTCCGGACGGGCCCTGGCGCGAGGGCGACCGGGTCTGCAGCATGCCCGGGATCAGCTGCGGCCGCTGTCGGCGATGCGTGTCGGGCGACGTGATGGGCTGCGAGCAGCTCCGCATGACCGGATTCGGGGACATCGGCGGGGGCTATGCCGAGTACGCGATCGCAGGCGACCGTCTGACCTACCGATTGCCCGACAACGTCTCGAGCGCCGACGGCGCGCTCGTCGAGCCGCTGGCCGTCGGCCTCCACGCGGTCGACAAGGCGGGGCTGCGAACGGGGGAAGACGTCCTCATCCTGGGCGCGGGCCCGGTGGGTCTCGCCTGCGCGATCTGGGCGAAGCTGCTCGGCGCGCGCGAGGTCGTCGTGAGCGACTACGCCGCCCATCGGCGCGAGACTGCGCTCGCCCTGGGCGCCACCGCCGTGATCGACCCCGCGACCGAAGAGCTCGGGCCGGCCCATCGCCGGATCACCGGGGCGGCCCCGATGCTGGCCTTCGAATGCGTCGGTCGTCCGGACGTCGTGCACGAGATCTCGACCGTCGTCGACCGCGGAGCGCGCATCCTCTCCGCCGGCATGTGCATGACACAGGATCATTTCATGCCGCTCGTCTTCGGGACCAAGGAGCTGTCGATGCAGTTCGTGTCCTACTACACGCAGCAGGACTACCAGCTGACCCTCGACATGCTCGCCGCCGAGCGGATCGACCCGACGCCGATGGTGACGGATCGGATCGCGCTCGAAGCGCTCCCCGAGGCCTTCGAGGCGCTTCGGCGACCGTCGACCGAGTGCAAGGTGCTGGTCGAGCCTCGAGCAGAGGGGGCCCGGTCGCACGGGGGCGCTCGGCCCTAGCACGCGCGGATCCTGGCGCCCCGGGCAGGACTCGAACCTGCGACCCGCTGCTTAGAAGGCAGCCGCTCTATCCACTGAGCTACCGGGGCTTCGCCGGCGAGCGTAGCGCGGGATGCCCGGATTCGCGGGAGAGGGCTGCCAGGCGGACGAGGTGACGCCCTTGCGTCCCGCCGCTCCGTGCACTGCCGCGCTGGCTATGTTCGTGGATGATCCCCCCTCGTCGCATTTCGGTGCACTACGGGGGCGGGCGATCGCCGGCCATCGCGAGGACTCTCGCGAGATACGCTCTCGAGAGGCATTCTCGAGAGGCATCGCAAGGCTCTCCGGTCAGGGAGGCAACGAGAGCAGGTAGAGGAGGAGGAATGAGGTCTGTCGCCTCGGCCTGTCTGCATTCCGAAGCTCCGGTCCGATGTCGCGGGTCGCGCGGTCTCCCCGGCTTCCTCGCCGAGCGCCCCCCTTCGCGGAGTCACGCCCTCCGAACCCGCGCCCTGGACGGATCATGAGGCGCGGCCGTCCCGGAGCGGGCTCCGATCCGCAGGAGCGAGCGCAGGAGTCGCAGGCGACGGACGCGGCCTCGCGCGCCCGCCTGCCCGACCCGTCGAGCCTCGAAGGAGCCCGGCGGACCACCTGGCCGCCGCCGAACCTCGAGCCGGCGCTGGCGAGCACCCGCGAGTCCGCGCCCGAGGGAGACGAGTGGCTTCACGAGATCAAGCTCGACGGCTACCGGATTATCGCCCGACTGCATCGCGGCGAGGTCGGTCTGATCACCCGCAATCGACGGGATTGGACCCGACGCTTTCCAGAGATCGCGTCCGCGCTCTCGCGGCTTCCGGTCGAGAACGCCGTCCTGGACGGAGAGATCGTGGCCTTCGATGCCGACGGCGTGAGCAGCTTCCGCAAGCTCCAGGAGAATCTCTCCGCGGGTCGGAGCGAGGCGCTCTTCTATCACCTCTTCGACCTGCTGCATCTCGACGACTACGACCTCACGGGCGTCCCGCTCCGGGATCGCAAGCGGATGCTGGCCGCGCTGCTCGAGGCCGCCGGACTCGAGGACGCCGGAGCGGACCCGCCCGTCAGGCTCCGCTACACGGAGCATCTGCCGGGCCAGGGGCGCGCCTTCCACGAGCAGGCTTGCGAGCTCGGCTTGGAGGGCATCGTCTCGAAGCGCGCCGACAGCCGCTATCGCCGCGGTCGCAGCCGCCAATGGGTGAAGACGAAATGCAGCCAGCGCGACGAGTTCGTGGTCGTCGGCTTCACGGAGCCCGACGGCGCACGCAGCGGCTTCGGGTCGCTCCTGCTGGCCGCGCGATCCGGGGAGCGACTCGTCTACGTCGGGCGGGTCGGGACGGGCTTCACCCGGGCGCAGCTGCGATCGCTGCACGACCGATTGACGGACATCGAGACGCCGCAGAGCCCCCTGGATCGGGAGCCTCCCGGCGGCGGCGGCGTCCACTGGGTCCGACCCGCTCTGGTCGTCGAGGTCGAGTACACGGAGTGGACCCGCGACGGCCGGCTCCGTCATCCGGTCTTCCTGGGCCTTCGCGAGGACCGCGACTGGCAGGACGTGCAGCTGCCCGCGAGCAGCCCCGATGCGCCCTCCGATCTCGACGCAGACGAGCCTCGACCGGCGCTCCGACGAACGGACCCGGGACGAACGACGCTCGAAGGCATCGCGCTCAGCCATCCCGAACGGGTCCTCTATCCGGAGCCGGGCATCACCAAGGCGGATCTCGCCCGTCATTACGTGGCCATCCAGGACTGGATCCTGCCTCGGCTGATCGACCGCCCCCTCACCCTCCTGCGCTGTCCGGAGGGATGCGGCGGCCCCTGCTTCTACCAGAAGCATCCCGGAGACGCCCTCGACGATCGTGTCCCGCGCATCCCGATCCCCGAGAAGAAGGGCGTCTTCGAGTCCGTCTACGTGCGTTCAGTCTCCGACCTGGTCGCGCTCGTCCAGGTGGGCGTGCTGGAGATCCATCCCTGGAGCGCCCGGATCGACGATCTCGAGCGACCGGATCTGCTCGTCTTCGATCTGGATCCCGGACCGGAGACCGCCTGGCGCGACGTCGTCCGGACCGCTCGTGGCCTGCGCGATCGTCTCGACGACCTCGGACTGAAGAGCTTCGTCCGCATCACCGGCGGCAAGGGCCTCCATCTGGTCGTGCCCCTCGAGCCATCCATCGACTGGAAGCATGCCAAGGCCTTCACCCGGGCCGTCGCTCGTGCGCAGGTCGCCGCCGATCCCGAGCGCACGACGGTGGAGCTCTCGAAGGCCCGGCGTCGTGGACGCATCTACATCGACTTCCTCCGCAACGATCGCGGGGCGACGGCGATCGCGTCGTACTCGACGCGAGCGCGACCCGGGGCTCCCGTCGCGGTCCCGATCCGCTGGGACGAGCTCACGAGCGGACTCCGGTCCGACCGCTACTCGGTCGACGCCCTGCGTCGACGCCTGGCCGCGCTGCGCACCGATCCCTGGGAGGGCTTCGAGCAAGGGCGGCGCCGTCTCGACGAGGCCACCTGCCAGGCGATCTGCGACGCGATCGGCGAGGCGACGCCGACCGGATCCATGAGGGAGGGGGCGCGATGAGATCCGACGGCAGGACAGACCCGAAGGCGGCGCCCTGGGCGTTGGAGCCCGGCCCCGAGGTCTGCGGGTTCTGCGACCGCGCCTATCACATCGAGGCCGGCGCATTCTGCGTCGACTGCGACCGGCCTGCCTGTCCACTCTGCATCGTCGAGGTGCGTGAGAGCCGCTGTCTCGTCTGTCCGGATTGTCGAGAGGAGCATCGGTGAGCCCGGCGAGAGCGATCTGGAAGGGCGTCGTCTGCTTCGGCGAGGCGCGCGTCCCCGTGAAGCTCTACTCGGCGGTCGAGGATCGGCGAGTGCATTTCCGGCTGCTGCATCGCGAGGATCACGTCCCCGTCTCGCAGGTGCTCGTCAACCCGAAGACCGACGAGGTGGTCCCCTACGCCGAGACCCTCCGCGGCTACAGGACGGAGGACGGTCGGGTCGTCCTGCTCGACCCGCAGGAGCTCGCCGAGCTGGCTCCCGAGCCCTCCCGGGACATCCGGATCCACGCCTTCCTTCCCCTGGGAGCCATCGATCACCGCTGGTTTGCGCGGCCCTACCATCTCGGTCCAGACGGCGATCCGGGGGCTCATGCCGCCCTGTGTGCGGCGCTCGAAGAGACCGGGAGGGAGGGACTGGCGCGTTGGACCATGCGCAACAAGACCTACGCGGGCGCTCTGCGCCTGCACCAACGGCATCTCATGTTGATCTCCCTCCGTCCAGCCGAGGAGGTCGTCCCGGTCGATGCGCTGGAGCCGCCCGGAGGACCGGAGCTGGACCGCAAGGAGCTCTCCCTCGCGCATCGTCTCATGGGCCTGCTCGAGGAGGAGTTCGACCCGAGCCGCTACCGCGACGAGTACCGCGAGCGGGTGCTCGAGCTGATCGCGCGCAAGGCGAAGGGGGAGAGCGTGGAGGTCGAGCCGGTCCCTCGTCCTCCGCCTTCGGAGGATCTGATGCGGGCCCTGGAGGAGAGCCTCGAGGCGGAGCAGAGCCATGGCTGAAGACGAGGAGGAGTCCTATGTCCCCCAGCCCTTCTGGTCGGGCACGATCGCCTTCGGACTGGTGAGCCTGCCGGTCGACCTCTACGTCGCTCATCGAGGTCGCGCGCTCACCCTCCATCGGGTCGACGAGGACGGCACCCAGCTCCGGAGACGCTATTTCTGCCCTCGCGACGAGGAGATCCTCTCGAAGGACGAGATCGTCCGCGGCCATCCGGTCGCCGAGGATCGACATGTCGTCGTCGAGGACGAAGAGCTCGAGGGGATCGCGCCGAAGAAGAGCCGGGAGATCGACCTGCGTCGCTTCGTCGCCGTCTCGGACATCGATCCCATGTATTTCGAGCGCGCCTACCTCCTCACCCCCGGAGAGGGCGGAGTCAAGCCCTACCGGCTGCTGGCCCGGACCATGGAGGAGGAGGGCCTCGCGGGCGTCGCGACCTTCGTAATGCGCGGCAATGAATATCTCGTGGCCATCCTCTCCGAGAAGGGGATCCTGCGAGCCGAGGTTCTCCGCTTCGCCGACGAGCTCCGCTCTCCGGCGGACGTCGGTCTGCCCGAGCCGGCAGAGCCCGATCGCGACGAGGTCCGTCGCTTCACGAAGGAGATCCGCGGGCTGCAGGAGGACGAGCTCGATCGCGAGGACCTGATCGACCCGGACGACCGCCGGCTGATGGACCCTATCCGAGAGAAGCTGCGAACGGGCAAGGACGTCGTCGAGCCCGCCAGCCGACGTGAGCCGGAGGAAGGCGAGGCCGAGGTGATCGATCTGATGGAGGTGCTCAAGAAGCGGCTGGGGCGGGAGTCGCGCGACGAGGGTGGACGCGATCTCCAGGCGTGGACCCGCGAGGAGCTCTACGACCGCGCGCGAGCCCTGGAGATCCCGGGGCGCAGCCGCATGACGAAGGCCGAGCTGATCGACTCGATCGAGAAGGCGACCGGATCCTGAGATCGGTCGACCTGCAGGGACCGAGTCCGGCCTGCGGCGCGGGGCCCGAGCGCTCCGCCCCGCTATGCTCCCGGCCAGGGACGAGGCGCGAACGAGCGGGCGACCCGCGTTGCGGAGCGACCCTTGCTCCACGTCCACGCCCGCACGCGCGCTCACGTTCACGCGCGCGCAAGGAGGACCCGGACATGATCTCGATCAGCAGAGCAGGTCTCAGGGTGGGCGTGATCGCCCTCTCGCTCGGCCTCTGGCTGACCCCCGCCTCCGGCCTCGCCGACGAGGCGACCCTCTCGGTCTACAAGACGCCGACGTGCGGCTGCTGCACGAAGTGGATCGAGCATCTCGAGGCGGCTGGCTTCCGCGTCGAGGCGAAGGACCTCCAGAGCCTCGCGCTGATCAAGGCGAGCAACGGAGTGCCCCGTCGTCTGGCCTCCTGCCATACGGCGCTGATCGGGGGCTATGTGATCGAAGGGCACGTGCCCGCAGGCGACATCGCGCGGCTGCTCGAGGAGCGCCCCGACGTCTCCGGACTGGCCGTCCCCGGAATGCCCCTGGGCTCACCGGGCATGGAGCATCCCGATCCGCGTCGTCACGAGACCTACGAGGTCCTGGCGTTCGGAGCCGATGGCCGGGTCTCCGTCTTTGCCCGTCACGCGCCGGGCGACCAGCCGGGCGGCCATCCGGCGCACGCTCACTGACCCCGCGAACGATCGCGTCGACGGCGGGCGCGCTGGCCGAGCAGACCGGCCAGCGCGAGCCCGACGCCCGTCATCGAGCCCGTGCCGGGCTCCGGCACGACGAGCGTGACGAGCTCGGGATCGAAGAAGAGATCCGTGACGTACTCCTCGCCGAAGTCGACGTCGACGGGGCCTCCGGTGCCCGGATTGGTGGTGCCCGTGCTCCCGCTCGAGTTGTTCGAGTTGCGCAGCACCCCCGTCCCGTCGGAGAAGAGCTGGATCTGCGGCGGATGGAAGCGGGCGACGTCCAGCCGCTCGAACTCACGGGCGTCGACGAGCAGGATCAGCCCGCCCGGATCCGCGACCAGCTCGGAGAGCTGGAGTCCGTCGGAGAGATCCGCGGAGCCGGCGATCTCGAAGGCGATCGAGCTGCCCTGGTCGATCCAGCTCGCCTGTGAGATCGCCCCTTCGCTCCCCGTCTCCCGGCGATCGAGGAAGAAGGCGGGAAAGCCGGAGGGCGTGGGCGGATTCGTGCTGAGCGTCCCGCTCACCAGATACTGGACCTGCTCGATCGACGAGTTGTCGTAGGCCAGACCCGCGACCAGCGGGGCGGAGAAATCGATCTCCAGCTCGAAGTTCTCGACTCCGCCGAAGCTCGGCACGACACCGGCCGGTCCGAAATGCTCGTCGGAGAGCTGCAACGTGAAGGCCGCCGCAGGACCCGCGAGCAGGACCAGCAGCGCCGAAGCCATCGCGCTTCGGCCCCTCCGCGGGCGCGCACCTCCGAGCAGGCAGGCTCCCCTCTTCGTCTTCCTCGTCTCCATTTCCGTATCCATCCGGCTGCCCCTCCATGCCCGTCGTCGTGCCGAGCTTCGGCGG
>CAYXLY010000230.1:0-7427 GCA_964466005.1 uncultured Spirochaetaceae bacterium
CATTCCATTCGCCGCATTGGCCGCATTGGCGGCATCGGCCGCATCGAATCGGGTCGGAGCGCGCGGCACCGGGTCGGGCGCAGGGAGCGCCGCGCTCCACTCGCCAGCGGGCGCCCAAGCATGCACACTCCATGCGGAGCCTGCCAGGGTCCGGAGAGAGGCGAGGGCTCTCGATCTTCCGGAGGGCAGGCCCTCGACGTGGGGAGCCGCCGTGAAGGAGATCCGTCCCTTCGGTTCGTGGAGATCGCCTCTCGGGTCCGCCGATCTGGTGCGCGGGGCGCTTCGACTCTCGGCGACCCATCTCGAGGACCATGCGCTCTACTGGCTCGAGGGCAGACCGTCGGAGGGGGGACGGCAGGTCGTCATGCTCGCCGAGCTCGATGGCACCGGGGACGTCTCGAGGCTCTCCGAGGCGAGTCCGCCCGGGAGTCACGTCCGGACCCGCGTCCACGAGTACGGGGGCGGCGAGTACGCGGTCGGGCAGGGTCGGATCTTCTACGTCGACGACGCGGATCGACGCCTGCATGGCGCCTCGATCGGAGGGTCGGGTCGTCCGCTCGCGCCCGCGGGCTCCGCCTTCGCGGATCTGACCCTGTCACCCGATGGCCGTTGGCTGCTGCTGGTCGAGGAACGACCTCGCGAGGGCCGTGAGCCGGAGAACCGTCTGGTGGCCCTTCCTCTTCCGAAGAGCGGACTGCCGGTGGAGGGCGCGACGCCCCGGGTGATCGCATCGGGTCACGATTTCTACGCCTCGCCCACCTTCTCGCCCCGAGGCGATCGCCTGGCCTGGCTCGCCTGGGATCATCCGAACATGCCGTGGAACGGCACCTGGCTCGAGACCCTGCAGTGGCGATCGGAGGGGCCCGGCTCCTCGATGCGCGCGGTCGCGGGCGGGCCCTCGGAGTCGATCTTCCAGCCGCGCTTCGCGGCGGACGGACGGCTCTTCGCGATGAGCGATCGCTCGGGCTGGTGGAACCTGGTCTGCGTGACGGACTCCGGGTGCGAGCCCGTGCATCATCATCCGGCGGAGCTCGGTCGACCGCAGTGGGTCTTCGGTCTCTCGAGCTGGGCCTTCCTGGGCGAGGACGAGATCGTGGCCAGCGCGACCGTCTCGGGCGTCGATCAGCTCGTGCGCGTCTCCCTCTCGACCGGCCGCATGAGCCCGATCGAGACGCCCTTCCGCACGGTCGGGGCCGTCGAGGCGGCTGGAGGCCGGATCGCCTGCATCGCGGGCGCCGCCGATCGACCGACGGGCGTCTACCTCGGGTCGGTCGACCCGGGGACGCCACGCTGCATCCGCGAGAGCGCGTCGCTCGATCTTCCCGAGACGGGAATCCGCCGCGCCGAGGCCCGGGTCTTCGTGTCGGAGGCCGATCGAGAGACGAACGCGTTCCTCTACCCCCCGCGCTCGGCGACCGTCGAGGGGCCGGCGGGAGAGCGCCCGCCGCTGCTCGTGAAGACCCATGGCGGTCCGACGGCGGCCGCGAGCTCCGCCTTCGATCCCCGCATCCAGTTCTGGACGAGCCGGGGCTTCTTCGTGGCAGACGTCAACTATGGCGGCTCCGCCGGGTTCGGTCGCGCCTACCGGGATCGCCTCCACGAGGCCTGGGGTGTCTTGGATGTCGAGGACTGCCTCGCGGTGGCCCGCTCGTTGGCCGACGAGAGCCGGGTCGACCCGACGCGGCTCGCGATCAGCGGCGGCAGCGCCGGAGGCTACACGACACTGTGTGCCCTGACCTTCCATGACGTCTTCGCGGCGGGGGCGAGCCATTATGGCATCGGGGATCTCGAGGCCCTCGCTCGGGACACGCACAAGTTCGAGTCCCGCTACACGGACTGGCTGGTGGGGCCGCTGCCCGGAGCGCGGGCGCGCTACCGCGAGCGCTCGCCCATCCGTCACCCCGATCGACTCGCCCGTCCGGTGATCTTCTTCCAGGGGCTGGAGGATCGAGTGGTCCCGCCCAACCAGACCGAGGCGATGGTGGCGGTGCTCGCCGCACGGGACATTCCGCATGCCTATGTCGCCTTCGAGGGCGAGGGGCACGGCTTTCGTCGGGCAGAGAACATCCGAACGGCGCTCGACGGCGAGCTCTACTTCTACTCGCGCGTCTTCGGATTCGAGGCGCCGCGACCCGAGCGCGTCCGGGTGATTGGAATGCGAGAGCGGGAATGATCGGAGTCGGCGCTCACCGCCTCCCGGCCGGATCGCCTCCCCGTCCAGGCGATCGCCTGCGTCGGGGCCTTCGCGCGGTGGCGCTCCGGATCGGAGCGTCGCTGGCGATCGGAGTCGTCGCGGCCGGATGCGTCCCGATGCAGGGCGGCTGGGATGTCTCCCTGCTGTCGGATCGATCGGCTGCGCAGGGTCCGCTGCCGGGCGGAGAGCGCCTCGGGGACATGACTCCCTTTCCTGCCTGGGTCGCTGGGCGTCTCGAGCTGGTCGCGTGTCGCTGGCCCTCCGGTGGCGGGACCTCCGAAGAGACGCTCCTCGTTCGGGGCCGGGTGGACGCTGCGCAGGAGCCCTGGCTCGACGCGGCGATCACGGCCGTCGATCGGAGCGTCGACGCCGTGCAGCTGCTCCGGCTTCCCGGGGATGCTCGGTCGAGACCTCTTCCGGTGGCGGCGATCGGGATCGAGGCTGTCGCGAGGGGAGCCTCTCACGGGCCCGTCGGGGCCGCCGACACCCTCGTCTCCTGTGACGTCGGGAGCGTGGGAGATGGCTCCGGCCGGGTGCGGGGCGAGCTGGTGCGGGCGCAGATCCGGATCCGTTCGTCGGCGACCGACGTCGTCGGGAAGACGCGGAGGCTCCAGGCCGACGAGTGGGTGGGCGCCCTGATGCACGAGATCGGCCATGCGCTCGGCTTCCAGGGCCATGTCGCGCGCGGTCGATCCATCCTGGTCCGGGAGCGGCACGCGCTGCGCACGACCGGCCGCCGGGCCCTCGAAGGTCGACCGATCGACGTCGGGCCGCTTCCCGCTCTCTACGCTCTCGAGCCGGGACGCCCGCTCGGGACCCGCCCGCTGACGGACCGATCGCGCCGATGGCTCCAGGACGTCGAGCGAAGGCTCGGGGACCTCGAGCAGCGGGGCGTTGCCATCGAGGGGCCCCATGCCAGCGTGGGGGATCGGGATGCGTTTCTCGAGTGGCGGGCGGGCGCCCGGCGGGTGCGCATCCTGCTTCCGCAGTGGTCGCATCGCCTGCGCGAGGAGATGCCGATCGTCGCCTGGCCGGATCGATCGACGCTCGCCTGGCTGACGGATCCAGAGCCGATCCAGGATCCGTCCGAGGCTCACTCGTCGAGCAGGGGCTCGAGGCTCCGCGCTCGCGCGACGCATTGATTGCCCCGCTCGGTCTCTCCGAGCGACCGCAGGACGACGCCGAGACGGAAGAGGATGACCGCGTCGTCGGGTGCCTGATCGTGAGCCGTCTGAAGATGGAGGCGAGCGCGCTCGGCCTCGGTCCGGGGCTGCTTGTAGAGGGCCCAGCCCAGGCCGGATTGGTAGGCGGGCTCTTCGGGCCAGAGGTCCACGGCAGGCTCGAGGTACTCGATCGCGGCCTGGAACTGTCCCATGCGCAGCAGGATCTCCCCCTTTCGAAAGGACTTCTCTGCCTGGGCGAGTCGAGCGGTGTCGATCTCGGGACTCGCGCTCGCACCGGAGTCGTAGAGGGCCTTGCGGTCCGGATCCGAGAGCGTCTCGAAGGCCTCGGCGATCCGGGCGAAGACCCGCGCGGCCTCGTCGTGCAGATCCGCGATGCCGAGGCGACCGAGCGCATCGGGGTGGTACTTCTTGGCCGCCTTGAAGTAGGCCTTCTTGATCTCGGCCGGGCGCGCCTCTCTCTCGAGACCGAGCGCTTCGTAGTGATCGATCTCGCCGAGTCGACCGAGCAGCCTCGCGATCTCCTCGCGCATGGCCTCGCCCCGATCCGCGCGGTCGGACTGTGCGGGCGCGCTGACGGAGGAAGACGGGCGGAGATCGGCCTTCGGATCCGAGTCGTCGACGAGGACCTCGAACTCGAGCCGGGGCGTGAGCTCGCGCTGGATCGGCGCATCGTGCAGCCTCACCAGCCCCGTCCGGAGCAGGGTCCAGAGCGTCGCGGCCGCTTGCGGATCGCCGGCGCACTCGCCCAGCACGTGGCCGATCCGAACCGTCCCGTCCAGACGTCGGATGACGCGCTCGGCCATCGGCCCCTGCTCGGCGAGTCGAGTCACGACCCGGCGCAGACGCGGAGAGATCTCGACGAAGCTCTGGGAGTCGGGCATCAGTCGCTGGAAGAGTCGCTCGCTGCCCCAGCGTCGCGGGAGCTCCGCCTGGAGCAATCCGGGCAGATCGAAGGCCCGCGCGCTCCTGGGCGGATCGCTGGCGAGCGGGGTCCAGCGGTAATGCCCCGAATCCCAGGCGAGGGTCTCGGACAGGAGCCTTCGGGCCTGGTCGCGCAGAACACGATAGAGCGCCGGCGCATCGACGAGCTCGAGCGCGAGCACGGCCGCCGCCTGGGCGCACCCGCGCTCGGTGGCGAGCTTCTCGACCCGCGTCCGGTCCGGGGTCGAGATCCGACCCGACTCGGCGAGAGAGCGCGCGAGGTCGTCCTCGCGGTCGCTGGACTCTGCGGTGAACGGCGAGCCTTCGTGGACGAGGATCCGCCGTTCCTGATTGCCGTGGGCGAGCTGGAGAGTGCCCGATCGGGACTCCCGCCAGGCATCCGCCAGCAGCTCTGCGACGGAGACCGGTCCGAGCGCGCCCTCGGCGCGGGGCGGGGAGGGATCGGGAGACGGTGCGGCTGTCATCTTCTGCTTCGCTCCCTCGAAGAGACCCCGCTCCGAACGCTCGTGAGCGGGCGGGGACGGGATCCGGCTAGACCCGATGTCGCTGGGCATCCGCGATCTGGAAGGCCGTCGCGATCGCCTCGGAGAGATCCTTTCGCAGCACGAGATGCGAGGCCTCGAGGCTGGCGATGGCGGCCTCGGCCGAGAGCGCAACGCCGGTGATGAGGCTCTGGGCCTGCCAGGACTCGACGGTCTCGAGGATCTGCTCGAGAGCGGCGGCGCCAAAGCCCTCGTCGAGAGGCTGCTCCCGCAGATCGATCACGACCGCGCGGATCTCTCCGATCCCCGGGTCCCGGCCGAGCATGTCGACCGTCCCGAGGGCCTCGTCGAGCGTGGTGAAGGGCAGGACCATGACGGGTCCCCAGATATGGACCACCGCCTGGGAGCGATCGAAGCGGCCGACCGCGCTGGCGGCCGCCGGGTCCGGCAGGGGGCGCTCGGCCTCGACGGACGGGGACGCGGCCACCCGTCGGAAGGATTCGAAGGGGATCTCCAGCAGCAGTCGCTGGATCCGCTCGTCCTCCACGGCCGACGCTTGCAGGGCATCGCGGACCTCGAAGCGACAGGTCTTCGCGCCCATCGCCGCACACTCGGTCTCTCGCGCGATCAGGCTCGCGTCGAGAGCTCCGCTCAGCCAGCCGCTCGTATATCCCGCGCTCATCCAGCAGCTCGGTCGCGTGCAGGGGCCGACGCGGGAGCAGCGGGCGACGGCCTCGTGTCCCTCCGGCCAGCGCCCTTCGATCGCGAGCGCGATACCGTCCTTCGGCTGCGTGAGGCTGCGCCAGTCCATGACCAGAGAGGTCGGCTCGGGGCGCGGGGGGCTCGCCGAGCGAGGGCTCGCTGCGTCGTGGCGGCCGCAGAGTCGCGCCGCGTCGCGCAGGCCGTGGAGGAGCCCGATCTCGAAGAGGGCGAGGGCCGCCTCGTCCGGGCCGAGCTCCTCTTCGAGCTCGACGAGCAGGGAGGCGAGGAAGCGACCGTCCACGAAGAGCTTCGGGTCGTTCATCAGCACGGTGTCGGGGCCGAAGCCGAGCGCTTTGAGGCGCTCGAGCGCCGCGCCGTGCTCGGACCGATCGGCGGAGCTGGGGGGGTGCCGCACGGGGGACCTGCGAGGCCTAGCCTTCGATGAAGGCGTAGATGTCGAATTTCTGATCCTTGGAGATGAAGGCGTCTCCCTCATCCTCGAGCAGTCGGAGGAATGCCTCCACGACGACCGGATCGAACTGGGTTCCCGAATACTTCCGAAGCTCCTCGACGACGACGTCGATCGAGAGCGCCTTGCGGTAGGGTCGATCCGAGGTCATCGCCTCGACCGTATCGGCGACGACGATGACCCGGGAGGGCAGCGGGATCTGATCGCCGGCGAGCTGGTCCGGATAGCCCGCGTTGCAGCCGTCATACCACTCGTGGTGATGTCGGACGCAGGGAACGATGCTGTGGAGGAACTCGACGGGCTCGAGGATCTTCGCCCCGATCTCCGGGTGCTTCTTGATCTCCTCGTACTCCTCGGGCGTCAGGCGATCGGGCTTGGTGATGATGGCGTCGGGGATGCCGATCTTTCCGACGTCGTGGAGCAGGCCCGCGAAGTAGATCCGCTCGATCAGCTCCTTGCGAAGACCCATCTGACGACCTAGCCGCGAAGCGTAGACGGCCACCCGCTCCGAGTGTCCGCGCGTGTAGGCGTCCTTCGCGTCGATCGCCTCGGCCAACGCGCGGATGGTCTGGATGTAGGCGGTCCGCAGCTCGTGGTTCTTGCCGTCGAGCTGCTTGGTCCGCTCGCGGACCTTGTCCTCCAGGTTCTTGTTCATGTCCTGGAGCTTGAAGTTCTGCTCGCGGGTGACCTGGTTCAGCCGCTTGATCTCCGCCTTCAAGTCGTAGTGGTCGAAGGCCTGTCGGAGCGTGGCCTTGAGCTCCTCGTCATTCCACGGCTTCGTGATCAATCGATAGATCTCACCGCGATTGATGGCCTCGACGGCGATCGTCATGTCCGTGTAGCCGGTGAGCATCATGCGCACGACGTCGTTGTGCCGATCGCGTACGGAGGCGAGGAAGTCGACGCCGCTGATCTCCGGCATGCGTTGGTCCGAGACGATGACCTGCGGCTGACGGCGGTCGATCAGCTCGAGCGCCTCCGAGGCGTGGCTGGCGGTGAGGACCTCGAAGGGCTCGCCGCGCAGCAGGCGCTGGAGTGCCTTCAGGATGTTCACCTCGTCATCGACGAAGAGGACGCTGTGATCTTTCACGGACGCTCCCACGAAAGGTCCGGATCGGACTCGGCTCGGTCGAAGGCTCCCCGTGTCTCGAGAAGCCCGGGCTCCGTTTCGTATCGGCGGATGGGAGGTTCATCGTTAGGAAAGCCGGAGGGCGCGGAGCGACTCGTTTCACGGAATCGGTTCGAATGCGGGCGTGCTCGGCAGGGCGTCTGCAGTCGGAGCGCACGTCTCGGGCAGGCTGCCCGTCCGGCAAAGACCGCGGCACTTCGAGGAGTCCCCCAGGCACCGGGCCGCATGAGGGCAGATCGAGAGAGCCCGGTAACCGGCTCGTGGGAGGGGCTGCGCGTGAGAGGCGATGGGGCCGTCTGGAGGCGCGATGGACGGAAGGAAGCCC
>CAYXLY010000231.1:0-7374 GCA_964466005.1 uncultured Spirochaetaceae bacterium
GGTGCGGGGATGGATCTCGAAGACCGCCGGCGTGGATCCCGCCGGCTCGCCGTCCGCGTCGATCGCGAGGGGGCGCTTCGAGCGAACCTCGACGCGTGTGGCCCGGTGGATCAGGCTCTCCCCGCTCTGACGCACGCGACGCCGCCAGAATCGCCAGAGCTCGAGAACGAGTGCCCAACGCGAGCGCGCTCTCAGGGCGGTGACAGTCAGGAGCCCGTCGTCGGGCTCCGCGTCCGCCTCGATCCCGTGGTGACCCAGATGGTGGCTGTTGGCCACGTCGATCTGGATCGCTCGCAGGTGGAGCGAGCGTTCGGGCAGCTCGAGATCGACCTCGATCGGGTCCGCGGAGAAGGCCGCGGACGCCGCGGCCAGCACGTAGCTGAAGGGACCGAGCTGACGCTTGCGCTCGGGGGTCGAGTCACGCGCCACGCGGGAGCTCAGCCCGAGGCTGGCGACGGTCAGGAAGGGATGCCCGTTCACACGACCCACGTCGATCCATCGGATCCGTCCCGTCGCGGCCACTCGACAGGCCTGCTCCGGATCGAGCGGCAGACCGAGCGTTCGGGCGAGCACGTTGGCCGTCCCGAGCGGTACGAGGCCGATCGGGAGACGGGTCTCGAGCAGGGCATCGACGAGCTGATTCAACGTTCCATCGCCGCCGGCCACCAGGATGCACGAGGCGCCGCGATCGCGAGCCGTCGAGAGGGTCGCTCGCGAGGCCTCGATCGTGGCCGGATGCTCGGTCTCGACCTCGAGCCCACAGCCTCGGAGCGCCTCGATCCCGCGCTTCAGGTCGGCATCCGCCCGGGCCGAATGCTCGTTGACCACGAGCAGCAGCCTGTGCCCGGGCCCGGCAGCCGGAGCCTCGCCTGTCGTCTGACCCTGCTCGCTGGACCGCCCCACGCTTCGGGCTCTCCTCGCCGCCGGCTTCCCTCGTCCCGACCCGGATCGATCCGGTCAGGGCGGCGATGGATCGAGATGATCGCTCGAGATGATCGCTCGAGATGACGGATCGAAATGATCGCTCGAGATGACGGACCGAAATGATGAATCGAAGGGGAGAACGCAAGCCACGTGCCAGATGGGGGGCGCTCGGGATCCGTCCGCCCGGCCCCATCCGATGCCGTGTCGAAGGCACAATGCAGAAAATGCCTCCGGCGGCGATTGGGCCCGTCGATCGCATACGCTCTCGAGCTCGACGACCACCCGGCTCTGGCATGAGGCTCTCGGAGCTCCGGTCGTCGGGGGAGCGCGTGAGAGGGCCGTCGACGATCGATCGAAGTCGATGGAGAAGTCGATCGAAGAGAAGTCCGTGTGATTCAGAGCCGTGAAGAGAGAGGGACGATGGATCGGACGAGAGGGCAGGCGCGAGACCGGAGAGTGGGAGACCGGAAGAGGCCGAGCGAGACGGTGCGTCCTTCCCCGTCAGGAAGGCGTCGACGGCGATTTCCCGGCTTGGCCGTGCTCGTGATGATCGCTCTCGTCGGATCCCTCTCGGCGCGGGCCGAGGGTCCCGGAGACGCCTCCGGGACGTCCGCCGCCTCCGATCCGCTCGAGGCCCCCTTCGGTCGCGGTCGCCTCAACGTCGGCGTGTCGGTCGGCTGGGGACACGGCTTCGAGCGCGCGGAGGATCCGCAGGACGATGTGCGGATGCTCGCGTTCATGGCCCGGACGGCCGTCGGGCTCACCGATCCCGTCGGAGGCGACGCCTGGTATCGCGGCAATGTCGATCTCGCGATCGAGCCTCAATTCCTGGCCAACCTCGACCCCGAGGGCGGCTTCGCCGGCGGCCTCTCGCTGCTCCTTCGCTACCACTTCCTGGCCGGAGAGCGACTCGTGCCCTTCGTCAGCGGGGGCGGGGGAGCGATCGGCCTGGACTTCGACGGCCAGCGCCAGGATGACGGGTTCAACTTCATCCTCCAGGGCGGGATCGGGGCCCATTGGATGCTCTCGGAGCAGCTGGCGATCACCGTCGACGGCCGCTGGCATCACATCTCGAATGCCGGGCTGCGCTCTCCCAACGAGGGAATCGACAGCGCGCTCGGCATGGTGGGGCTGACCTGGTTCCTGCGCTGAGGCGTGCCGAGCAGCAGCGAGCTGGGCCAGGCGGGTCCGCACCGCGACGCTTGCCCGTCCCCTTCCGCCTTCCCGCACATCCGCCTCTTCGCATCCCCGGGCATCCGCGAAATGGGACTAGCCGGCGCGCATTGGGGCGAGCGGACGCGCATTCGGACGAGTCGGCTGCCGGGCTCGGAGGCGCTCCGGGCGAAGATTTTCGCCGCCGTGAGGCAGGTCACGGGGACCCGTCCGGCTCCGCCCGATCAGCCTGGGCATGGCAAGCTCCAGACCCGTCCAGAACCTCTCCTCTCCGCGGACTCTCGCCGCGGTCGCCCTGATGACGGCGGCCTGCGGAGCCGCGCTCTTCGGCTCGTCCTCCGCCCAGGCGGCGCTGCGCGAGTACCGGGTGCAGTTCGAGCCCAGCCCCTCCTCCGAGGCGAGCGGGTACACGCTCCACATCGGCGAGCAGAGCAGGAGCTACTCGGTCGAGTTCGATCTCGGAGCGCCGCCGGCCTCCGGCGGAACCATCGTGTATGCCGTCGATCTCGAGGACACGGTCGATCTCTTCGTCGCGCTCCAGACCTACGACGAGTCGGGCTCGGTCTCGCCCTTCTCCAACGAGATCCAGGTGAGCGCCGTCGAGTCGGTCCCCTCGGATCCGCCGGTCGTCGAGCCGGTCCCCGAAGACCCGCCCGCCGAGGAGCCTCTCCCGGAGGATCCGCCGGTCGAGGAGCCCGCGCCCTCGGATCCGCCCTCCGAGCTCCATCTCGACGAGGAGTCCGACGCGATCCGACAGGACGTGCTCGAGCAGACTCTCGTGGACGCCCGCAGCGTTCGCTCCCTCTATGTGACGCCAGGACTGATCGATCGCGTCTCGCGCGACGGATCGGCCTGGATCGTCTTCGATACGGCCCCGGACGTCTCCGACGAGGCGGCGGCGACCCAGCAGATCGTCGACGTCCTGTCGGGCACGACGGATGGGGGGAGCGCCGTCGACGCGGTCTGGGGCGAGCTGCGCGTCTTTCCGGTCCTCGCCCGGGCGGCCGCCCGGGTCGGCCCCGAGGCGCTCCGCCGTCTGATCGCAGCCGGCTTCGTCGAACGGATCGAGGCCGACGCGCTCCACCGCCCGGCGCTCGAATCCTCGACCGCCCTGGTCGGAGCCACCGCCGTCCAGCAGTCGGGATTCGACGGCGCGGGTCGCGTCATCGCACTCCTCGATACCGGTGTCGACGCCTCGCATCCGATGCTGGCCGGGCGGGTGATCGAGGAGGCCTGCTTCTCCCGGACGGGAGACTGTCCGAATGGCGAGCGAGAGATGTTCGGCCCCGGGGCCGGCGCGGCCTGCTCGGTCGCGGGCTGCGCACACGGCACGCGGGTCGCCGGAGTCGCTGCGGGGGACGACGAAGGACTCGGCTTGACCGGAGTCGCGCCGGGAGCGAGCCTGATCTCGGTGCAGGTCTTCAGCGAGGTCGATGGAAGCCCGGGCGCCTTCACGTCGGATCTCCTCGCCGGTCTGCAGCATGTCCTCTCGCTGACGGCCTTCTACGACGTCGCCGTCGTCAATCTCTCCCTCGGCAGCGAGCTGCAGGGCTCGGAGGCGAGCTGCGACGAGGCGGGCGGCGCACAGCGAGAGGCGATCGGACTTCTCAGGGATGCGGGCGTGGCGACGGTCGCCGCGGCGGGCAACGGCTCGCGAAGCGACGCCCTGGCGATGCCCGCCTGCCTGTCGAACGTGATCGCCGTCGGCGCCTCGACGGAGCTCGACGAGATCGCGGCCTTCTCGAACTCGGCCGACTTCCTCTCGCTCCTCGCACCCGGTGAGTCGATCGAGACCGCGAACCTCGGAGGCGGAACCGCGGTCGCCAGCGGCACCTCGCTCGCCGCTGCCCACGTCTCGGGGGCGATCGCGGCGCTGCGTGAGGAGACGCCCGAGGCGACGGTGGCCGAGATCGACAACGTGCTGCGGCTGACGGGAAGCCCGATCCTCGACGAGCGAAATGGCGTCACCACGCCCCGCCTGGACGTCGCGGCCGCCAGCGAGGTCCTGAGCGCCCAGTCCTCGGCCTCCGGCCCGACGCGCCCCGCGGCCGCCGAGGCGACGGCCGCGAGCAGCTCGGGCTCGGGGCTGAGCGACGCCGTGACCTGTGGGCTGATCGGCATCGAGCCCTTCATGGTGCTCGGGCTGGTGCGTCTCATGCGCCGGTCGGCGGGCCGTCGACTGGCAGCGTGATCAGGAGCTCCGCTCCGCTGCGCCGGCCCGCGACCCCGGGCTCACCGAAGGCGATGCGTCCGCCGTGCGCCTCGACGATCCGGCGGGCGAGCGCGAGTCCCAGACCGGTACCGCGCTGCTTCGTGGTGAAGAAGGGATCGAAGACGCGGTCCCTCTGTGTCGGGTCGAAGCCTGGACCGTCATCCCGCACGGAGATCCGAAGGCAGCTTCGACCCTCCTCCTCCACCCGGCCCACCTCGATCTCGATCGCCATCGGGTCCGGGCAGGCGGCCAGGGAGTTCTCGAAGAGGTTCCGGAAGACCCGCTCCATCCGATAGGCATCGTATCGACAGATCAGGGGCTTGCCGTCGATCCTCTCCCGGAGCTTCGCGTCGCGTCCGATCTTCAGGAGACGGCCCCAGGCGAGGCGCCACGAACCCGCGAGGTCCTGGCGAGCGGGATCGAGCCGGATCGGCGCAGCGAAGCTCCGCACCTCCTCGAAGAGGTGCGCGAGGCGGGCATGGCCGCCCTTCAGCTGCTCGAGCCCGCGCGCCGCCTCGGGCTGGAGCGGGCTCTCGGCGAGCGTGTGGAGGCCGAGAGCCATCAGGTCGAGCTCGTTGCGTGCCTCGTGCGCCAGGATGGCCATCGTCTGTCCGATGGCGGCGAGGCGCTCGGAGAGCATCAGCCTCTCCTGCGCCGCCCGCTGCTCCGTCACGTCGTGTCCGACCGAGAGGAGGCCCTCCACGTTGCCGTCGGGATCGAGGATCGGAGCGTCCCACCAGGAGATCTCGCGCTCCGATCCGTCCTTCATGCGGATGCGGTTCACGTTTCCCCGCGTCGACTGCCCGTGGATCGCCTTCCGGAAGATCTCCCGGATCCGGGGCCACTCCTCGTCGACGAGAAAATGCTCGAACCAGTCGAGACCGCGCACCTCCTCGGAGCGGTATCCGGAGAGCTCCTCCATGAAGCGATTGAAGCGCACGACGCGGCCCTCCGGATCGAGCACGAGTACGATGCAGCGGGCCGTCTCGAGCAGCCGATCGGAGAATGTCCGCTCGCGAGAGAGCGCATCCGTGCTGCGCTTCTGCTCGCTGATGTCGTTCGAGCATCCGACGAGGCCGCAGGGCTCGCCCGCGGCGTCTCGCAGGACGGAGAGTCGGAGAGTCACGTGGATCGTCCGGCCGGATCTGTGGCAGTTGCGCACGACGGTCTCGAGCGCACCCTCTCGCAGGAGGGGCTCGATGATCCGACTGCGGATCGAGGCGCGATCTGCCTCGGGATAGAGGATCTCGACGGGACGGCCGATCGCTTCCGAGGCCTCCCGGCCGTAGATGCGTGTCGCCGCAGGGTTCCAGGTCTGGATGACACCCTCGAGGTCCGTCGAGATGACGGCGTCGTGGACCTGATCGAGGATTCCAGTCCCGTCCAGCCCGGCTCGCTCCTGCGCTGAGCGACTCTTCGAGAGCTCGCTTCCCAACGTCCCGCTTCCTCTGGCTCTCGCTCGAGAGCCGGGAAGACGCGGGTCCCGGATTCGAGCCTGTCCGTCGAATCCCCTCACTGGCCTCACGGCGCTGAAGAAGACGCAACTTCGTTCGACCCCCGTTCTATAGCCGCCCGAATCCGGGTCGGCGACTCAGCCGGACTGGGTCGGAAGAGGCACGGGGCTCTCGCGTGCCACAGCTCGTCCGTCGGGTGAATCACTCCGAGGATGCTCGCCGGAGTCGCAGTGGGCCGCGGAGCCTGAGGAAAACGATCCGATTTCGCCCTCCGCCCGTCACGTTTCGAGTCGGTCGGACGTGTGTCCTGAGAAGCCGTCGAGGCCCCTGCTCGAGGGAGCGGGGCGCGCTCGGTGGGGGAGATCTGGAACGAAGGGCCGGGTCTCCGCGATCCTCGAGAGGAGTCGAGCATGACGAGTGATTCCAGCTTTCATGTGGTCGTGGTGGGCGGCGGCGTCGCAGGCCTGACCGCCGCTCTCTTTGCCGGTCGCTCCGGCGCCCGGGTCAGCCTGGTCGAGGCCTCGAGCGAGGTCGGCGGCCGGGCGCGGACACGCTGCGAGGCGGACTTCCACTTCAACATGGGCCCCCATGCGCTGTACCGCTGCGGGCCGGCCGAGGAGGTCCTGACGGAGCTCGGCCTGTCCCTCGCCGGTGCTCCGCCCGACGCGTCTCGGGGGCTCGCCATCCATGGCGGCGCGCTCTACCAGCTCCCGAGTGGACCTCTGTCCTTGATGACGACGCGCCTGCTCGGGGCCCGCGAGAAGATCGGGCTCGGGCGGGTCCTGGCGCGCTTCCCGAAGCTCGACCCCACGCCCTGGCAGTCGCGCAGCCTCAGGACGTTTCTGGACGAGACCTTTCCGAGTCCCCGCTCGCGCGCGATCCTCGAGGCTCTGGTGCGGCTCTCGAGCTATGTGCATGCGCCGGACCAGCTCAGCGCGGGCATGGCGATCGCACAGCTGCAGCAGGCCCTGACCAGCGGCGTGCGATATCTGGACGGGGGCTGGCAGAGCATGGTCGACGGTCTCGCGAAGAAGGCCCGGGAGGCGGGGGTGGTCCTGCACGAGGGACTGGCGGCGCGGGCCCTCGAGACGCAGCCCGAGCCGGTCGTCCGGCTGAAAGATGGCCGAGGTCTGGCGGCGGACGCCGTGGTGCTGGCTCTCGGGCCCAGAGAGGCGAGCGCGCTGGTCGAGGGCGGACGAGATCGGCTGCTCTCGGAGGAGGCCGAGCGCTCCCTGCCGGTGCGGGCGGCCTGCCTCGACGTCGGCCTCGATCGGCTGCCGGACCCGCGTCGCTCCTTCGCGCTCGGGATCGACGAGCCGACCTATCTCTCGCTCCACTCCGCGGCAGCGCGCGGGCTGGCGCCGGGCGAAGGCGCCGTCCTCCAGATTGCCCGCTACCTGGCGCCCGACGAGAAGCCCGACCGGGCCGAGATCCAGGCCCAGCTGGAGTCGCGGCTCGATGCCCTGCAGCCGGGCTGGCGGCGCGAGCTGCGCACGCGGACTCGGTGGCTCGATCTGCGGGTCGCCCATGCACTGCCCACGGCCGAGCGGGGTGGCCTGGCCGGACGCCCGCGCGTGGATGCGCTCGAGTCGACCCGACCGGGCCTCTTCC
>CAYXLY010000232.1:0-4047 GCA_964466005.1 uncultured Spirochaetaceae bacterium
CTCACGAGGACCACGCAGACCACGAGCACGCCGCCCAGCGCGCGCGCCGCGGGATCCGGCTGCAGCCCGATGAAGCCGATCGCAGCCAACGCGACCGAGACCCAACCCAAGAGCAGCCCCACCAGCATCCCGATCAGGCTCCGCCGCCAGAGCAGCCCGACCATCGCGATCCAGAAGAGCCCCAGTCCAGCGCCCACCAGCCAGCCCGAGACGATCATGACGCTCCTCCTGCGTGGCCCCTCGCGTTGCCCCTTGCGTTGCCCCTCGCGTTGCCCCTCGCGTTGCCCCTTGCGGGATCCGCTGCCGCTGCGGATTTCTCTGCGTAGACCCCTGCGTCGTCCTCTGCGCGGCCGTCGTCCGTCATGCGCTCTCGTCGTCCCGCAGCAGGAGCAGGGTCGAGAGCAGGGCGGCGGCGATCGCCAGTCCGAGCAGGAGCACCAGCGGCTGGAGCGACCCGAAGAGCTGCGCCCCGATCGCCGCTGCGTCGCCCGAGGCCATGTCCGCCACGGCCACGTCCGCCGCGGCCCCCGCCTGCGAATCGGGCCCATCGGCATCCGAGCGCATCGACGCCCCCCGCTCCACGCCGACCGCTCCGCTCCCCACTCCGACCGCCGCGCTCAGCGCCGGGCCGGGCCGGGCTGCGGACCCTGCGTCGATCGACGTCAGCTCGTCGGCGGCGAGGATCCCGAGCAGCGCGATCGCCCCGCCCAGCAGCGCGAAGGCGAGCCCACGCGCCACGCGGGTCGCGGGCTCCGTCGGCGGGAGATGGTCCCGGTCGACGTCGACCAGCATCCAGCCGAAGACCTGGAGCAGACCGAGCACCGCCAGGGCGCCGATGCCGAGGAGCCAGGCGACGGTGCCCACGCCGCTCATCGGCAGCCAGAGCAGCAGCGCGACGACGAAGACCTGGGCCGCCGTCAGCGAGTGCGTGAGGTTGCGGCCGAGAAGGATGGCCGCGAAGGCGGCCAGACCGACCCCGATGCCGAGAAGGCCCCAGATCGCCGTCATCCGCCCGGCCCTCCCAGCCGCCCGCCCAGTCCGCCGAGCGCCGCGAGCAGGAGGAGATTCGCCCAGGCGAGCGGCACCAGCCGCCGCATCGTCATCGCGAGCATCTGATCGTCTCGCGGCAGAGCCGTCGCCGCCCGCAGCCGCGCCGCGACCGCGAGCACCAGGACGGTCTTCAGCAGGAAGACCGCACTCCCGAGCGCGACGCCGGCGAGGGCCGGCAGCCACTGCCCGGCAAAGGGCTCGAGCGACGCGACGATGCGCTGCGAGTCCAGATAGGGAATCTCGCCTGCGCCCAGAAAGAGCGCCACGAAGAGCGCCGCGCCGAGAACCGTCGCCAGCCGCGCCTCCAGCCGCGCCGCCCGCTCCTCGCGCGGGCCGTCGTCCAGCCCGAGCCCCGCGACCCCGACGCTCGCCGCCCGGCCGTCGCGCGCGAGCGGCCGTCGAAGGACGAGGGCCAGGGCCGGCACGAAGAGCAGCGCCGTGAGCGGCTGGCGCAGCAGCAGCCACCCCGGGAGCCACAGGCCGTCGAGCCCCGGCACGCTCGCCCACGGCGCGAAGACGCCGCGCTGCGCGGCGACCGCGTCCGTCAGCCGCAGAGAGCCCGTGTCCAGCACCAGCGCCGCCATCACCAGCACCAGGAAGGCGAGCGAGGCGAGCGTCCGCCCGGCCATCCGCACGGCCCCCAGCCGCGACCAGAACCTCCGCTCCGAGAGCCCGATCGCGACCTGCGAGAGCCCCGCCAGCAGCATCAGGAAGACCAGCGCGAGCAGCCCGTCCTCGAGATCGAGGACCACGATCGGTCGACCGTCGGGCGCGCCGCCCCAGGTGCCCGCGAAGGGAACCAGCGTCAGCGCGCTCGCGACGGCGCCGAGCGATCCGATGCGTCCCGCCCCGCGCAGGCCACGCGAGACTGTGGCGACCCGGGGCACGCTGCGCAGAGAGCGGGCCCAGCGCGCCAGGATGCGGGCCCAGGCCTGATCGGCCGGGGGTCGGTCCAGGTCGCTGCCCCACTCCCGTCGCGGAGGCTGCAGATCCGGCCGTCGGCGCTGCGCGGCCAGGCGGCTTCGGCGCTCGCTCGAGGCGTCGATCGCCGCCGCGAGGGAGACCAGGCCGAGCCAGAGGAGGGCCACGATCGCCTCGATCACGAGTCCCCCCGTCGTCGCGCATGGAGCGCGACCAGCAGGGTCGGAGCGGCGAAGAGGAAGGCGACCACGAGCCCGTCCAGGCCGACGGAGCGGCCGGCGGCGGCGAAGAGAGCCAGGACCAGCCCGAGCCCGATCCCGAGCACGCTCGTCACGAGGACGCGGTGGGGCGAGACGGCGTGGCGGGGCGCCCGGCGGACGCGCGGCGAGAGGCCGAAGGCGACCGGCTCGATCGGCGTCTTCAGCCGGGCATCGGGTCGGGAGCGGGGCGGTAGCCAGCGCCGAAGAAGCGCGGCGGCCACCGCGGGCGCGGCCCCGACTCCGGCGACGAGCAGCAGGAAGACCAGCCAGCCATTGGGAAGGGTGAGGGAGTCGGCGAACATCCGTCCCCTTCTTACCGGACTCCTTCCGGATCTTCGACCGGTCTCCCGAAGGGAAGCAATCAAAGTAGCCAGGGGCCCACGGAGCGTCAACGCGCGCGGCCTCCGCCGAGCGCGTGCCGGGTCCCGAGTCCCGAGTCCCGACCCGAGTCCCGACCATGGACCCGAGGCAAGAGGCCGATGCGCGTGCCCACGTACGCGGCCGGTCCGACGCCGGGCGGATGAAGGGCGGATGAAGGGCGGACGACGGGCGGACGACGGGCGGACGACGGGTCTCATGAGGACCCGCCGGGGAATGGTAGAGTCTCGGCGTGAGTACCCCGACTGCGGTTCTCGGCTCCGGCAGCTTCGGCACCTGCCTGGCGATGCTCTCCGCCCGGGAGCACGACGTGAAGATCTGGTCCCGGCGCGTCGACGTCGCGGAGACGATCAACCGCGACCATCGCAACCCGCGCTACCTGAGCGAGTACGAGCTGTCGTCGCGGATCGAGGCGACCACCGAGCTCGGTGAGGCCCTCGCCGGTCGCGAGCTCGTGATCCTCGCCGTCCCGAGCCAATCGCTGCGCGAGGTCATGAAGCTGGCCGGCCCGATGATCGAGCCCGGCGCGATCATCGTGAGCGCCGTGAAGGGCATCGAGTACGAGACGGGGCTCACGATGCACGGCGTGCTCGAGGATGTCCTCGATCCCGCGCATCATCCGCGGCTGGTCGCGCTCTCCGGCCCCTCCTTCGCCCGGGAGATCGCAGATCGGCGCCCGACGGTCGTGACGCTCGCCTGTCGGGAGGAGGCCTACGCGATCTCGGTCCAGGCGACGCTCTCCTGTCCCTGGTTCCGCTGCTACACGCAGCACGACGTGGTCGGGGTCGAGATCGCGGGCGCGCTCAAGAACGTGATCGCGATCGCGGTCGGCATGGCCGACGGCATGAAGGGCGGCCACAACGCCCGCGCGGCCCTGATGACGCGCGGACTCGCCGAGATCACGCGGCTCGGCGTGGCGCTCGGCGCGGAGCCCGAGACCTTCCTCGGGCTGGCCGGGATGGGGGACCTGCTGCTCACCTGTACCGGCGACCTCTCCCGCAACCGCCGGGTCGGGCTCGGCCTCGGCGAGGGCCGCCCCCTCGACGAGATCGTGGCCGAGCTCGGCCAGGTCGCCGAGGGCATCCCGACGACCCGGGCCGCCTGCCGGCTGGCCCATCGGCTCGGCGTCGAGATGCCGATCGCGGAGCAGGTCCGGGCGGTGATCGAGGGCGAGCGGACGCCGGCCGAGGCCGGACGGACGCTGATGACCCGCCAGCTCCGCAGCGAGCGCGACGGCTTCCAGCAGAAGGAGCGCGGCCCCGGCTAGCCGCGCGCGGCGGCTGCTCGCCACCCCGGGGACCGGCCGCCCGCTGGCGATAGTCAAGCGCCGTCCGGATCGCTACTCTCTCCCCTTCCCGGAATCGAAAGTCGTTTTCATTTGGAGGCGGCCCGAGAGGAGCCGGAGCGCGCGCCCAGAGAGCGCGAGAGAGCGCGAAGA
>CAYXLY010000232.1:4147-7369 GCA_964466005.1 uncultured Spirochaetaceae bacterium
AGAGAGCGCGAAGAAGCGGAACGCGAGAGCCGGGCGGGATCCGCAGGAGCCCGCGACAGGCCGGGCCGCCCGAGAGCGGCCCGCAGGCGCCGGGGCCTCCGGCCCCCAGACCCGGATCCCAGAGACCAAGGAGGAGGCGCTCGCTCGCCCGACGATGAACGCTGCCGCCACCCTCGATCAGATCCCCAAAGGCCAGCGCGTGCGGGTCGTCGCGACGATCGGCGACGACCCCGTGTCTCATCGCCTCCACGATCTGGGCATCCGGGAGGGCGTCGAGATCGAGGTGGTCCGGCGGGCGCCGCTGGGCGACCCGACGGTCTTCGAGCTCTGCGGCTACCAGCTCTGTCTGAGGCGGAGCGAGTCCTGCCGCGTGCGGGTCGTCTCCCTGGCCCTGGCGGTCGGGACACGATGAACGCCGCCGCGATCGAGCCGCTGCCGGAGGAGCCCGGCGAGCGTCGGGTCGTGTTCGGGCTGCTCGGCAGTCCGAATGCCGGCAAGACGACGCTCTTCAACGCCCTCACCGGACTGCGCGCCCGCGTGGGCAACTATCCCGGCGTCACCGTCGAGCGGCGCGAGGCCGAGCTCCCGATCGACGACGAGCGCACGGCGATCCTGATCGACCTGCCCGGAACCTACGGGCTCACTCCGATCAGCGCCGACGAGGCCGTCGTCGACGACGTGCTCGCCGGACGCATCGAGGGCGTGGCCCAGCCCGAGGCCCTGATCCTGGTCGTCGACGCCTGCTCCCTCCCGCGCACGCTGCCCTTCATCGGCGAGGCCCTGCGACTCGAGCAGCCCGTCTGCGTCGTGCTGTCCATGCTCGACGAGCTCGCCGCCCGCGGCGGTCAGGTCGACCTCGAGCGGCTCGAGGCCGCGCTCGGCGTGCCCGTGATCGGTGTGATCGGCCATCGCGGCCGCGGACTCGACGAGCTGAAGACCTGGCTCCGCCGGGATCCGGCGAGCTGGCCGCATCCCGCCATCCTGCCACCCGCCGACCGCTTCGAGCGCGCCGACTGGGCGGACTCGATCGCGAATACCGTCATCCATCGCACGCCCGCCCGGCATGCCCTCACCGAGCGCGTCGATCGCGTGGTCCTGCATCCGCTCTGGGGGAGCCTGCTCTTCCTGGCCGTGATGGTGGTCTTCTTCCAGCTGATCTTCCGGATGGCGACCCCGGCCATGGACGCGATCGACGCCGGCATCGGGCTGCTCGGCGAGGGCGCGCGCGCCGCGCTGCCGGCGGGCTGGATGGCCGACCTCGTGGCGGACGGGCTGATCGCGGGCGTGGGCTCCGTCGTGATCTTCCTGCCCCAGATCGTGATCCTCTTCTCGCTGCTCTATCTGCTCGAAGACCTCGGCTACATGGCGCGCGCCGCCTTCGTGATCGATCGCGTGATGGGGCGGATCGGGCTCGAGGGGCGCTCCTTCGTCGCCCTGCTCTCGGCCTATGCCTGCGCCGTGCCCGGCATCATGGCCACGCGCACGATCCCGTCGCCGCGCGACCGGCTCGTGACGATCCTCGTGGCGCCGCTGATGACCTGCTCGGCGCGGCTGCCCGTCTACGCGCTGCTGATCAGCGCCTTCGTGCCCGCGCGCTCGGTCTGGGGGCCGATCGGGCTGCAGGGGCTCGTCCTGCTCGGGCTCTATCTCTCGGGCGCCTTGGCGGCGCTGGTCGTGGCGGCGATCCTGAAGCGCTTCGTCGTGCGCGGAGAGGGGCTGCCCTTCACGATGGAGCTGCCCACCTATCGCTGGCCGACCTTCCGGGTCTGGATCAGCCAGGTCTGGACGAGCGCCTGGGCCTTCCTGCGCCGCGCCGGCACGATCATCCTCGCCGCCTCGATCGTCCTCTGGCTGCTGCTGAGCTTCCCGCGCGTCGAGGCGCCGCCCGAGATGAGCGCGAGCGAGGCCCGCGCCTACGCCCTCGAGCAGAGCGCCGCCGGCCGCCTGGGCCACGCCATCGAGCCCCTGATCGCGCCGCTCGGCTTCGACTGGAAGATCGGGGTCGGCCTCATCGCGAGCCTCGCCGCGCGCGAGGTGATCGTCGCCACCCTGGCCCAGGTCTACGCGGCGGGCAGCGGCGACGAGACGGAGTCGCTCCGCGACTCCTTGCGGGCGGATCGGGATCCCGAGACGGGGGAGAAGGTCTTCACGCCGGCCACCGTGGGCGCGCTACTCGTCTTCTTCGTCTTCGCCCTGCAGTGCACGTCGACGATCGCCATCATGAGCCGGGAGACGAACTCCTGGCATTGGCCCGCCTTCGCGTTCGGCTATCTCCTCGTGCTCGCCTACACGGCGAGCTTCCTGACGCATCGCGTGGTCGGCGCTCTCGCCGGCTCGGATTGGGTATCCTGAGGCGATGAGCTCGACCTCCCCCCGCACGATCTTCCGGCCGTCCCAGCCTCTTCTCCGGAAGGCTCTCCCGACGGCTCTCCTGCTGGCGATGCTGCTCGCGACGGCGACGGGCTGCGTGACCCGGACCGTCCGCGAGCCGCTCGTCCGGCGCCACGATCTCGAGATCGACCTCGTCCGCGAGGTGAAGGGGCTGTCCCAGGTCCGGCCCCGCGACTACGAGCATCCGGCGATCGTCTCCGCCGAGCGCATGCGTCATGTCCTGGGCGCGGTCGAGGTCGAGACCCGGGAGAAGGACGGCAGCATCATCCGCCAGCCCGCCTTCCATCCCGACGTCCTCGATCCGCTGGCCGAGAAGCTGGCGGAGGCCTTCGCCGAGGCGACGCCCGACTCGGAGATCGGCGTGAAGGTCGTGCGCAAGGAGATGCGGATCGGCATCTTCCACACGAAGCACCTGACCACCTTCATCGCCTACATGGACGACGGCTATCTCTATCTCCTCCTCTCCCGCGTGGACTGGCCGATTCCGAAGAACCGGGAGGACGAGGACCTGCTCGAGCCGATCCGCGGCCAGTCGCCGATGGATTTCCGCGTGGTGAGCGAGGAGCCGCTCTTCTACGCGGGCCCTCAGGCGCTCGAGATCGCCTGGCAGGACCCCGTCTTCCGCAAGCCCTTCCGGGTGCCCGGCACGACGAGCGGCGAGAAGCGCCGGCGCGAGGTGCTCTTCCAGAGCGAGGTCCCGAAGGACGAGCTCGAGGCCGAGCGCACCAAGGATACCGACCTCGGCGACCTCAGTCCGGAGCAGCTGCGCGCTCTCGCCGACCTCGAGGAGGACCGTCGCGCCGGCCGCATCACCGAGGCGGACTATCAGCG
>CAYXLY010000233.1:0-1058 GCA_964466005.1 uncultured Spirochaetaceae bacterium
CGGGGCGGGACTCAAGCCGGCGCCCGACGCCGTGTTGACGATGGAGCCGCGCAAGCCGTCGACGGGCTCCTGAGAGGCCATCTGCGCCAGCTCGTGCTTCAGGCACAGGAAGACCGAGCCCAGATTGATCGCGATCATGCGCTGCCAGCGATCCGTCGGAAAATCGATCCAGGAATGCTGCGCATCCGAGATCCCGGCGTTGTTCATCGCCGCATCCAGACGGCCGTGACGCTCGCGGACGGCCGCGATCATCGCCTCGACGGAGGACTCGTCGCCGACGTCGACCTGCACGAAGCTGGCCCGGCCGCCCTTCGCTTCGATGCGCCGGACCGTCTCCGCGCCGCCCGACTCGTCGAGGTCGGCGACGACGAGGATCCCGCCGCGCTCCGCGAGCAGCTCCGCCGTCGCCCGACCGATTCCGCTCGCCGCTCCCGTCACGAGCGCGACCCGGCCCTCCGCACCCGCCATCGCGATCTCCTCCGTCCGCTGCCGGCTCGTCTCCGTCTCGGATCCCCCGCCGGAGGACTACTCGATCAGGACGTTCGGCTCGCCGTGGCCCTGCTCCTTGCACGAAGCCAGATAGAAAGCCAGCGTGACCTGTCCGTCGAGGACGGAGGTGATCTCGCCCTTCTCGTCGAGGTTGACGTTGGCTCCGTACATCTGGAACCAGACGCGCGTGTCGTCCTCGATGCACTGCAGGGTATGCACGGATCCGGCGGGCTCGTAGAGGAAGGATCCCGCGCGGTTCACGTAGTCGTACTCCTTGTACTTCCACGCGCCCGACGTCGTGTAGCCGAAGACCGGACCCGTATGACGATGGGTCTGGACCTCGTAGCCCGCCTGGAAGACGTTCTCGATGATCCAGAGCCCCTCGCCCTGCTTGACCTGCAGGACCTTGAGCAGGGCTCCGTCTCCGATGTCGACGAAGGGCAGGTCGTCGGCTCCGATGTGGATGGATTCCGGGGTAGGCTGGAAGGTCATGGAGGCTCTCCGCGGTGGGTCTGGGGATGGTATCCTGCGGCCCCGAGACTAGTGCAGGAGAGAGCCTTCAGCGACCT
>CAYXLY010000233.1:1158-7345 GCA_964466005.1 uncultured Spirochaetaceae bacterium
GGGGATGGTATCCTGCGGCCCCGAGACTAGTGCAGGAGAGAGCCTTCAGCGACCTTCAGAGAGAGCCTTCAGCGACCTCCGGGAGAGCCGCCAGCGACCTTCAGAGAGAGTCGTCCGCCTGCTCCGGAGCGAGCCGGCGGGCGCTCGGTGAACCGCCATCAGCGAGGCAGCGTGCGACATGCAGACCGGAATCCCCTTCTCACGGCTCCTCGAGGACGCGGAGGCCGTCCAGCCGCGAAACGTCGACCTGAGGCGTCGCATCCACGCTGAGCCGGAGCTCGGCCTCGAGAATCCCGCCACGCGCGACAAGATCGTCGAGGAGCTCTCGGATCTGGATCTGGAGATGGCGCTGCACGAGAAGTCGACGGGGGTGGTGGCCGTGCTGCGCGGCGCGAGCCCCGGCCGTCGCATCCTGCTGCGCGGCGACACCGACGCCCTGCCCATGCCCGAGGAGACGGAGCTGCCCTACGGATCGAAGCATCCCGGCCGCATGCACGCGTGTGGCCACGACGCCCATACGGCCATGCTGACGGGAGCCGCCCGCGTGCTCGCCCGACATCGGGAGGCCCTCGCAGGCGAGATCGTCTTCATGTTCCAGCCAGGAGAGGAGACCTATGGCGGCGCCCGGGTGATGCTCGAGGAGGGCGTCCCGAAGGTCGACGCCGCCTTCGCACTCCACGTGGCGCCCCAGATCCCGACCGGCATGATCGGGACGAAGGCCGGAGCCATCATGGCCTCCTTCGACGACTTCGTGATCCAGGTCCGCGGACGGGGCGGGCACGCGTCGATGCCGCACGACTGCATCGATCCGATGCCGATCGCCTGCGAGATCGTGATGGCGCTCCAGGCCTTCGTGACGAGGCGCATTCCGGTGACCGACCCCGGCGTGATCAGCGTGACCCGGATCAGCGGGGGAACGGCGAAGAACGTGATCTCCGACGGGGTCGAGATCTCGGGCACGATGCGGGCGCTCTCGGACGAGACCCGCGCGATGCTGCTCGAAGGGCTGCCGCGCATCGCGCGCGGGATCGCCGAGACGCACGAGGCCCGGGCCGAGGTCGAGATCCTGGCGGGCTACCCCGTGCTCGAGAACGACCCCGGATTCGAGCGCTTCGCCAGCGAGGTCGCCGGCGAGCTGCTCGGTCCGCGCGCGGTCTTCCGACTGCCGAATCCCGTGATGGGCGCCGAGGACTTCGCCTACGTGCTCCAGGGCGTCCCGGGTGCGATGCTCCTGCTCGGCGTGCGGCCGGACGGCGTAGAGGTGCCGGCCCCCTGCCACTCGAGTCAGATGAGGCTCGAAGAGCGGGCCATGATCCTCGGAACGGCGCTTCATGCCTCGGTCGCGAGCCGGTACCTCGCCGCGGACGCCGAACGAGGACCGGGAGGGGGAATCTCTTGAGCTTCGAGCACGTGATCGGCCTCGGGGTCGCGGGCAACTTCGCCGGCCATCTCGAGCAGGCCGGTGAGGCCGGCGATTTCGCACACCTCGAGGTCCGGGATGCGCGAGCGCCCAAGGGCGTCTTCCCCTTCTACGTCCCGCCCCCGCCCGGGGGAGAGAGCGACCACTTCCTCCACGTCTATCCCATCTCCGCCGATCGCATCCGCCTGGGCTCGCCCGGAGAGAAGCATCAGATCGAGCCCGAGGTCGCCCTCCTCTGCGACCTCGCGTATGCCGACGCCCGGGTCGTCCGCGTGACGCCCAGACAGGCGATGGCGCACAACGATTGCTCGATCCGTCGCGAGCATGCGCGAAAGATCAGCGAGAAGAAGAACTGGGGCCCGGCCTCCAAGGGCACGGCCGAACACGCTCTGCCCATCGATCGCTTCGAGCCCGGCGGCGTCCTCGATCATTTCCGCATCGCCTGCTTCCTCGGACGCGACGGCACGCTCTACGAGTACGGCGTGGACAGCGCCGTCTCCAGCTACAGCTACATGTACGGCCAGCTCCTCGATTGGCTCGTCGAGAAGCTGAATCATCAGGCCGACGAGGGCCCGCTCGAGGACATCTCGCGTTGGCTGGCGATCGCCGGGAGGCCGGATCAGGCGCTGATCAGCATCGGCGCGACCCGCTATACGGATTTCGGCGAGACCCATTTCCTCGAGCCAGGCGACACCTCGGTCGTCGCGCTCTACGATGCGCGCAGCCTGGACGCCGAGGCCGTCCGGGGCCTCGCTCTGGACCCGGAGTCGACTCCCAGGGAGGGGATCTCGATCCTGCGTCAGGAAGTCGTCTGATCGGGCTCGGCCGGCTGCTCCGGCACTCGGACCCAATCCTCCCAGCCGGTGCGCCCGCCATGGCCACCGGCCCCGTCTCACGAGATCGGAGCCGTCTTGCTCGCCGTCAAGCTCGCCCTCCTCCTCCTCATCCTCCTCGTCGGCGCCGCGGGGGCGACGCTCCCGATCCTCCGTCGCGGAGCGGTCCACAGCGACCGGATCCTGGGCTGGGGCAACTCCTTCGCGGCCGGCATCTTCCTCGCCGCCGGGATCGTCCACGTGCTGCCCGACGCGGACGGCACCTGGACCCGGCTGGGCTGGACCTACCCGATGGCCTTCGTGCTCGCGGCCCTGTCCTTCGCCCTCATGCTCCTGGTCGAGCACGTCCTGCTGCCCGAGAGGGCGCACGAAGAGGTCCACGCCCCTTCCAGCGAGCGCTTCTCGAGCCTGGCCAAGCATCATCACGATGCGCTGCCCGCCTACGCCGTCCTGACCGCGCTCTCGCTCCACTCGCTTCTGGAAGGTCTCGCTCTCGGCGCCCAGCCGGCGCTCGACCGCGCGCTCGTCCTCTCGCTGGCGATCCTGGCCCACAAGTCCGCGTCGGGCTTCGCGCTGGGCGTCAGCCTCGCCCGCAGCCGTCTCGATCGACGCCTCGCCGTGCGGCTCGTGGCGCTCTTCGCCCTCTCGACGCCGCTCGGCGGCTTGATCGGTGCGGGGCTCGGCGAGGTCTTCGACGGACGCCTGGGCGCGATTCTCGAGGCGACCCTGCTCTCGATCGCGGCAGGCACCTTCGTCTACGTCGCGACCTTCGACATCCTGCGCGACGAGTTCCCGGCCCCCGGCGGCCGCCTCGTCAAGTGGCTGGCGCTGACCGCGGGCATCGGAGCGATGAGCGCTCTCGCGCTCTGGGTGTAGCGCCCGCTGTAGGCTCCCCCTTCGACCCCCGCCCGGCGCTCCGCGCCGCCATCGTGAGCGGATGTGCTATCGCGTGGGGGCTCGGACCCGAGCCCGCTCGACTCCGGCCTGCAGCGCCCGATGAGTCGAGGGGCGCCGCATCCGCCGGCGTGGCAGGAGGCACCATCATGATCGATCTCCACTACTGGCCGACCCCCAACGGCAAGAAGGTCACGATCCTGCTCGAGGAGTGCGGGATGCCCTATCGGATCATTCCCTGCCGCATCGGACGGGGGGATCAGTTCGAGGAGGCGTTCCTGGCCATCTCGCCCAACAACCGGATGCCGGCCATGGTCGACACGGAGCCCACGGACGGAGGTCCGCCCCTCTCGCTCTTCGAGTCGGGCGCCATCATGCTCTACCTCGCCGAGAAGGCCGACCGCTTCCATCCCCAGGACCTGCGCGGGAAGCACGAGGTCCAGCAATGGGTGATCTGGCAGATGGCGAATCAGGGCCCCAAGAGCGGTGAGGCCGGGCATTTCCGACGACTCGGCGTCAGCGAGGGAGACCAGTCCTATGCCCTGCGTCGCTTCGGCGACGAGGTGAACCGTCTCTACGGGGTCATGAACAATCGCCTCTACGATCGCCGCTATCTCGCTGGCGACGAGTACACGATCGCGGACATGATCTCCTACCCCTGGACCGTCGGCTGGGAGGCGCAGGGCGAGAACCTCGACGAGTTTCCCTACTTCAAGCGGTGGTTCGAGGAGCTCTCCGCCCGGCCCGCCGTACAGCGTGGCATGGCGGTCGGGGCGGACCTCTCGATCGACTCCTCCGATCTCGACGAGGAGGAGATCAGCCGCCTGAAGAGCCTCCTCTACAACCAGCGCGCGCGCCCGGCGCCCGAGGGCGGACTGCTCTGACGTCCGGCGGGCCGGCCCTCGGAGACGGAGAGCCCCCTCTGGCGGCTCGAGCGCCCTGGGCGCGAGGCCCGGCCGCCGCGCATCGCTGGCGTCGAGCCACGGACCGGACGAGAGCGCGGCTCCAGCAGGGGCGCGACCCACCCCGCGCCGGACGCATCGCAGCGGCATCCGACGCGCAGCGCCTCCCCATCGACCGTCTTCGCCCTCAACCCGACGCGGGGTCGACCCGATGCCTGCTTCAGGACCGGACCCCATCGGTCCTGGAGAGGAAGGCCGATGAGCTCCAACCGCACCCGAGAGGATCGTTCACGCACGCGCTTCATCCGCCGCTGGAAGCGACGGCTCCGCATCGCGGCGCCCTTCCTGAGCCTGCCCCTGCTCCTCGGCGTGCTGATCCTCTCCGTGGACCTGATCGAGTACGAGCCCGAGCAAGCCGACCCCCGAGCGAGCGAGCGGCCCGTCCCGGCGAGAGCGACTCCCGCCGCGAGAGAGGACGCGCGCTCCCTCTCGGTCTCACGCTTCTCGGTGCTCGAGCCCGAGCTCGCCCGGATCGAGGCGCCGGAGCCGGCGACCCTGTCCGCGGACGACCTCGCTCTCGACCTGCCTCTGCGAGAGCGACCGACCCCGCGTCCGCCGCGACGCCTCGACGCTCGCTCCCGCCCCTGAGCCGGGGCGGGAGTCTTCCGTCCGGCGTCGACCCGAGCTTCAGAACGCGTACTGCACGCCCGCGGTCGCCCTCCAGTCGGTCTCCAGACCGGGTCCGTCCAGACGTTGATAGGCCGGCAGCCCGGCCTCGACGGCCAGCCGCAGGCCCGCGAGAGCGCCGTGGGGAGCGGTGAGGTTGACCCCGAGGAGCGCATCGAGTCGCTGGAAGGCCCGGCGTCCCGGATCGGCCGTCGGCACGACGGCGGGATTCACGACCGGGCTGTCCTCGCGACCGCGATGATTGAACGCCTGCTGCCACTCGAATCGCAGGCTCGCGCTCAGCCACTCGGCCAGGCGGAGCGCTCCCCAGCCCGTCAGCGCGTACTCGTGCCCCTGCCGGTAGGAGGCATGGTTCTCGTGCAGCCGGATCTCGCCCCGGGCCTGACCGCCCCAGGAGATCGGCCCCGACCGTCCCGCGTAGGTCAGCCCCGGGAGCAGGTCCCAGGTCCCGGAGCCGATCTGCATCGGATAGGGCAGGCGGACCTGCCGGGTGCCCGACATCGGAGTTCGATCCTGCTGCGTGATGGAGCCACTCGGGATGCTCAGCCCCAGATTCGCATGAATCCGATGCCCCCCGGACTGCCAGAGGTCGACGAGGCCCGAGACGCGTACGTCGCCCACTCCATCCGAACGGGTCGTGAAGGCGCGGCCCGATCGCGTGCGGTGCTCCATCTCGAGCCGCACCCAGGGCACCATCACCATCAGGGTCAGCCCCTCGATCGGCGCGTACATGGCGCCGAACATGTGGCTCTCCATCTCCATGGACGTCGGCGTCACCATGAAGTCCTGAAGCACCCGGCTCCGCGAGATGCGCTCGTCGTCGTCCCGCAGGCCGTTCATCCCCATCCGCATGTACCGGTAGGAGAGCATCCACTCGCCACGCGCGTGCGTGTGGTCGCCCATCACGCCGATCGGCGCATGATCGTCGGGTCGCGAGTCCGCGGCGACCGGGGACGCAGCCAGCATTCCAGTCGTGAGGGGGATCAGCAGGGCGAGGGCGAGTCCCTCTCCCGATCTGCGTCTTCGGCTCCAGCTGCTCGTTCTCTCTTTCCTTCCAGCTCGTCTGCGATCCGTGGCGGTCGTCTCGTTCTCGATCTTCATCTTCCGATCTCTCTCGCTCTCTCTCGCTCTCTCGAGCGTTCGACGGGCGGGCGCGAGTCGGCGCTCCCGACTCCCCCGAGAGGTCTCGGGAGGGTCGGCGTCCAGACGCGGATCAGGGGATCCCCGTGCGCGGGCCCGGCTCGTGCCGTAGGAGGACGCCGGCGTCGGCCCGCTCCTTCGGCGGGTCGGCACCGTCTCGTCCGCTTGATGGCTTCCTGGGGGCTTCCTCGAAGGGAGGCCGGGCGAGGCTAGACAGGCACGGGATCGATGTCGTCGACGTGCTGCACGAAGAGCGGGCTCGGCGCCGGACTCGTGGCCCGGAAGGCGCTCGCGAAGGGCCTGAAGGTCAA
>CAYXLY010000234.1:0-7327 GCA_964466005.1 uncultured Spirochaetaceae bacterium
TCGCCCTGCAGCACCCGGCGGGCGAACTCGACGAGCGCCTGTCGGTCCTCGTCGGACAGCGCCTCGCCGGACTCGATGCGGTCTCGAATCGCCTCGAGCGGGTCTTCCGCCGCCTCCCGCAGGGCTGCGGCCCGCGAGGAGATGTCGTCGAGGGCGACGTCGTCGAAGAGGCCCTCGGACAAGGCGAGGAGCACGACGATCTGGTCCGTCGGCTTCAAGAGCGCATACTGCGGCTGCTTGAGGATCTCCCGGACGCGCCGCCCCCGCTCGATCCGTCGTCGGGTCTCTTCATCGAGTCGCGTCCCGAAGCGAGAGAAGGTCTCGAGCTCCTCGAACTGGCTGTAGGAGAGCCGGAGATCCCCGGCCACGGCGCGATAGGCGGGAAGCTGGGCCTTCCCGCCGACGCGCGAGACGGACTTTCCGACGTCGATCGCGGGTAGATGTCCCTTCCTGAAGAGCTCGGGAGAGAGGTAGATCTGTCCATCGGTGATCGAGATCAGGTTGGTCGGGATATAGGCCGAGATGTTCTGCTCCTCGGTCTCGACGATCGGCAGCGCCGTGATCGACCCCCCTCCGAGGTCCTCGCGGAGATGGGTGGCTCGCTCGAGCAGTCGCGAGTGGATGTAGAAGATGTCGCCGGGATAGGCCTCTCGGCCGGGGGGGCGGCGCAGCAGGAGCGAGAGCTCGCGATAGGCACGCGCGTGTCGCGTGAGGTCGTCCAGGACGACGACCACGTCCCGGCCCTTCTCCATGAAGAACTCGGCGATGGAGAAGGCGGCATAGGGGGTCACGAACTGCAGCCCCGGCGGGTCGTCTCCCGACGAGTAGAGGACGACGCAGCTCCCCAGTGCGCGATGACTGCGAAGATCCTGGATGACCTGGGCGACGGCGGCGCCCCGCTGGCCGATGGCGCAGTAGATGCCGATCACGTCGGAGTCGCGCTGATTGATCAGCGTGTCGACCGCCACGGCGGTCTTGCCCGTCTGGCGATCTCCCACGATCAGCTCGCGCTGCCCCCGGCCGACGGGAATCAGCGCGTCGACCGCCTTGATGCCCGTCTGGAGGGGCTGAGCGACCGGGGCCCGATCCATGATGGCGGGGGCACGCCTCTCAACCGGAAGCCGGGTCTGCGCGCGCAGGGGCCCCTTCTCGTCCAGCGGTCGTCCGGTCGCGTCGATCACCCGGCCCAGCAGCTCGTCGCCGACGGGCACGTCCACGACCCGTCCCGTGCGGCGAACGGACGAGCCTGCACTCAATGAGTCGTCCTGGCCGAGCAGGACGACTCCGATCTCGTCCTCGTCGAGATTGAAGGCGATCCCGAGCGTTCCGTCCGCGAAGCGGAGGAGCTCTTCGGATCGTGTGCGGGCCAGTCCCCGGATCCGGGCGACCCCTTCGCCGACCTGCACGACCGTTCCGGCCTCACGCAGGCGCAGGGCGCCCGTCCACTCCTGGAGCGCCTCGTCCACCAGCGCCCCGAGCTCGTCCAGCGTGCTTCCGAGGCGAGGGGGCATCGGGGCGGAGCGGGATCCCGTCTCACTCACCCGTCTGCTCCCCGGTCGATTCGCGCTCCTCCCAGAGCTCCTCCGAGCTCTCCTCCGATCCCTCCTCGCGACTCTCCTGGGCTTCCACCTCGTCTTCGGTCTGTCCCCGACCTCCGGATTCGCCTCGCTCGGCCTGCCTGAGCTTCTCGTCGATCGTCTCGGAGAGATCGTTCACGAAGGCGTCGATGCTCCAGGAGAGCGCGGTCGAAGGCGTGCGGAGCTCGAGACCGCAAACGAGATCGGCCGACTCGGCGAAGCGCAGCTCGACCGACGCGTCGAGAGCCTGCTCCAGGGTGTCGCGGAGCTCTTCCTGCTGCGACTCGTCGAGCTCGAAGGAGGTCACCAACGTCAGGGGCTCCTCGCTGGATCGCACCGTCTCGGCCAGCTGCTCGCGCGAGTCTTCCTCCAGCTTCTGGATCCGGTCCTGGAAGACCGAGATCATGCGTTGTTCGAGGTCGACGCTGGCCAGGTCCTGGCAGGCTCGGCGGACGCCGCCGGCCACCCAGCTCGCGGCCTCGTGGCGCAGGTCGCGAAGGAAGGTCTCGCGCTCCCGCTCGAGCTCCTTCCGCCATCGCTCCCGTTGCGACTCGACCTCCTCTCGCGCCTCGTCGACGAGCTCCCGGCGCCGGTCGTCCGCCTCCTGGCGGGCCTCCGCGAGGATATCCCGGCGGCGTTGCTCGAGACCCTGGCTCTTCTGCTCGAACTCCTGCTCCCGCTCGTTCGCGGCCTCCTCGCGCTCCTGGGCGTCCTCCAGCCGATCGGTCACCCGCTTCTCGCGCGCGTCCATCGCCCGGACGACGGGGCCGTAGAGAAACCGTTTGAGGAGGTAGACGAGGATCAGGAGATTCACGATCTGTGCCGCGACCGTGAACCAATCGATCTGCATCACTCCCCTCCTGCGGCCTGGACGAAGTGGTTCCAGAAGGGATTGGCGAAGATCAGGATCATCGAGACGACGAAGCAATAGATGGCCGTCGACTCGATCATGGCGAGACCCACGAAGAGGGTGCGGCTGATCGTGTTCGACTCGTCGGGCTGCTGGGCGATGGCCTGGAGCGCCTGGGCGACGGCGCGGCCCTCTCCCAGGGCGGGGCCGACCGAGCCGATGGCGATCGCCAGGGCGGCGCTCGCGATCGAGATGAATGCCGTGAGGCTTGTCGGATCCACGCTAGTCCTCCTTCGAGTGGTTCATGGGGTCACGGTCCCGGGTCGATCGTGCGGCCTGCTCCTCCTCCCGATAGGCGGTGGTGGCCGACGCGATGTAGACCATGGCGAGCACGGCGAAGATGTAGGCCTGGATCAGGCCCGTGAGGAGGCCGAGAGCGCGCATGACGATGGGAAAGACGAGCGGCGCGATGCCGACGAGGATCGCCACGATGACGGTGCCGCTCATGACGTTGCCGTAGAGGCGGACAGCGAGGGCGAGAGTGCGCGAGAGCTCCCCGATCAGGTTGAAGGGGAGCATGAGGGGAGTCGGTCGGACGTAGTGTCGGAGGTACTCGAGGACGCCCTGCTGCGCGATGCCGAAGAGGGGGACCGCGATGAAGACGCTGAGCGCGAGGGCGGTCGTCGTGGAGAGCGAGCCCGTCGGGGGCATCCAGCCCGGGAGGATCATCAGCAGATTGGCGGTCGCGATGAACAGGAAGAGGGTTCCGACGAAGGGCAGGTAGATGCCCGGGTCCTGCCGGCTCACCTCACGGATCTGGTCGCGCATGCCCGTGACGAGCACCTCCAGCAGGTTCTGCCAGCGGGACATCCCGGTCCCGGTCGAGAGGTTCCGTGTGATCGCCGCGGAGACGACGACGAGCAGGAGCATCACGAGCCAGCTGAGCCCGATCGTGGCATTCAGCTCCACGACCCCCCAGCGGAAGAGGACGATCTCGTCGGGGCTGATGGTCATGGGGCGGTCTCCGAAGAAGGCGGAGATGAGGCGATGCGGCGGGGAGCCGGCGCCGCTTCGGGCCTGCGGAGGCGCGCGAGGGCGGTCGTTCGCAAGACCAGGAAGCCGAGCAGGGCGCACAGGATCGCGGGCCCGTCGCCGGCGCCGACCGCCCAGAGCGCCACGGAGACCATCCCGATCCGCGCGATGGCCGCGAGCCCCGTTCCCAGCCCCGGCTTCCGGCGCGAGACCAGGCTGCGGACCGATCTTCGCAGGGCCAGGAGATAGAGGGCCGCGATCGCCGCGCCGCCCAGGGCCGCGAGCATCAGCTGGATCGGCGAGCTCGTCATGGGAGGGACCCCGAGTGGGCTCGTCGAGCGAGAGGCGCCTCGTTCTTCGTGTCAGTCATTCCGGCTCCGTTCCTGCTGGATCCAAACCCAGGCATTGAGACATCCGATGGCGATGCCCACGGCGAGGAAGGTGAGCGTCCACGAGAAATCCACCGGATGGTGCGTGTCGAGATAGATGCCGAGCGCGATCCCGAGAATGGTCGGGATCGCCACCGACCAGCCCACCAGCCCGAACATGCCCAGCCCGAACCAGACGCTGTGCTCGCCCTTGTGGCGGGCGTCCAGCTTCCTGCGGACCCGGGAACGGATCCGTTCCTCGAGCTCTTCGGAGGACCGGGGCTCTTCGTCGGGCTCATCCACGCTCGTCCTCCCCGAGCTGCCCGAAGCGTCGGATCGCGCCCGCCTCCATTCGGGCGATCGCGCTGCGTGCGCTGCGCTCGTGCTCGTCGATCTGACGGAACTCCTCGGCCACCGTCCGCTCGAGCGACTCGAGCTCCGCTCCCCCCGCAGCGCGTCGCACGGAGACGAGGACGTCGTCTCCGCATTTCACGAGGATGCCCTCGTCGACCGCCATGTAGCGCTCGGTCTCGTCTTCCGGCTCCCTGAAGGAGAGGAGTCCGGGGACGAGGCTCGTGACGAAATCGATGTGGCGGGGGAGAAGACAGAAGGATCCGTTCTCCGCCTCGGCCGTCACACGCGTCACCTCGGTCTCGAGTACGGTCTCGGTCGGGGTCAGGAGGACGAGATTCATTGGCCGACCTCGTCGATGCTTCCGATCATGAAGAGGTCCTGCTCGGTCGCGTCGGCGAGCTCGTCTGCCAGGATCCGCTCGCAGCCCTCCATGGTCTCGTCGAGGGAGACCATCCTGCCGGGCTTTCCGGTGAAGTGCTCGGTCGTGAAGAAGGGCTGCGTGAGAAAGCGCTCGAGGCGGCGAGCCCGGCTCACCGTGCGTCGATCGCTCTCGGAAAGCTCCTCGATGCCGAGCATCGCGATGATGTCCCGGAGCTCCTCGAACTCGGCCAGCGTTCGGCGGACCTGCTGGGCGACCCGATAGTGGCGCTCGCCGACGACGCCGGGGGTCAGCATCTTGGACTCCGAGCCGAGCGGGTCCACCGCCGGGTAGAGGCCCTGGCTGGCCCGTTTGCGGGAGAGCACCACGGAAGCCGAGAGGTGGGCGAAGGTATGGGTCGCGGAGGGATCGGTCAGGTCGTCCGCCGGCACGTAGACCGCCTGGACCGAGGTGATGGATCCGCCGGCTGAGCTGGCGATGCGCTCCTCGAGCTCCGCGAGCTCGGTGCCCAGCGTCGGCTGATAGCCGACCCGGGACGGAATGCGTCCCATCAGGCCGGAGACCTCGGCGCCGGCCTGGATGAACCGGAAGATGTTGTCGATCAGGAGCAGGACGTCCCGGTGCGACTCGTCGCGAAAGCTCTCGGCGATCGTGAGCGCGGTGTGGCCGACGCGGAAGCGGGCGCCCGGCGGCTCGTTCATCTGTCCGAAGACGAGCACCGTATGATCGAGGACGCCGGCCTCGTCGATCTCGCGATAGATCTCCTCCGCCTCCCGGCAGCGTTCCCCGATCCCGCAGAACATGCTGATGCCCTCGTAGCGGCCGATCATGTTGTGGATCAGCTCGGTGATGAGCACCGTCTTGCCGACGCCGGCGCCGCCGAAGAGGCCGGCCTTGCCGCCCCGCTCGAGGGGGGCGAGGAGGTCGACGACCTTGATGCCCGTCTCGAAGACCTCTTTGCGGACGACCCGACGCTCGAGAGGGAGCGGGACGCCATGGATCTCGCGTCGGACGCCGCCCTCGAAGTCCGCCTTTCCGTCGATCGGCCGTCCGAAGACGTCGATCGCCCGACCGAGGAGGCGGTCTCCGATCGGAACCTCGATCGGATGTCCCGTGTCCACGATCCGGGCGCCTCGCGAGAGGCCCTGCGTCGAGTTGAGGGCGATGCCTCGGGTCTTCTCCGGACTGAGATGCTCGTCGACCTCGATCGCGATCTCGCCGTCCTCGCCCGTCCGGAGCAAGCTGTGGATCGACGGCAGTCCGTCGGGAAAATGTGCATCGACCACGCTTCCCCGAACCGAGAGCACCGTCCCGGTTCGCTCCCCCTGCCTCCGCTCGCTCCGTCTCCGGAGCCGCTGTCGACGCTCGCTCACGACCTCCTCTTCCGAGGCCGCGGCCCGTGACCGGGATCCGGCGGGCAACTCAGCGTTCCCACTCGGGAGCGAAGTCGGGGTCGATCACCCGCTCGCTCGCTCGATCCGCGAGCTCGTGGAGACGATCCATCTCCTCCTCCTCGAGCATGAAATCGAAGACCCGGAAATCCTCCTCGAGGTGATCGCGCTGGGCTGCCTTGGGAATCGCACAGACGGATGGCTGCTGGAGCAGCCATCGTAAGGCGATCTGGGCCTCGGACCGCTCGTGCGCGCGGGCGATCTCCGAGATCACGGTCTGATCGAAGACCCGGCCATGAGCCAGAGGGCTGTAGGCGACGAAGGCCATGTCGCGCGCTCGGAGAGAGGCCAGCAGGGGATCCTGAGAGAGGAGGGGATGATACTCCGCCTGCTCGCAGACGATCGGAGCGATCTCGGCTGCCTCCTCGACCTGGGACTGGGTGAAGTTGCTCACTCCGAGGTGGCGGACTCGATCTCGGGCCTGCAGATCTCGCATGGCGTCCAGGGTCTCTTCGAGGTCCACGGCCTCATGAGGCCAATGCACGAGCAGGAGGTCGACGTAATCCGTGTCGAGCTCCCTGAGACTGGCCTCCATGCTCGAGAAGACGGCCTCCCTCTCGAGGTTGTCCCGCCAGAGCTTGGTCGTGAGGAAGACCTCGTCGCGTTCGATTCCCGAGGCACGGAGCCCGCGACCGACCTCTGCATGGTTCTCATAGGCCTGGGCGGTATCGAGATGGCGATAGCCGATCGCGAGCGCGTCGGCGACGCGCTCGGCGCAGACCTCGCCCTGGAGCTGCCAGGTTCCCAGCCCGAGTCCGGGAATCGACGCCGCTCTCGCCTTCACCGCCTGCATCACACTTCATCCTCCGCGTCCTCCGAACTCGAGCGCGGCCTCGGAATCCGGTCTCGCGGCTCACGATGCGCTCCGACTCCCGATCTCGCTCCGGCTCCGGCTCTTGCTCGGGGCCCCCGACTCTGGCTCGTGACTCTGCCCGGCTCTGTTCGGCGGAAATTCTGCAACGCCCATGCCATCGTCCAGGACACGGATCGAGAGGCCGGCATGCCGCAGGTGGCACGGGATCTGGTGGATCTCTGCAGAGAGATGGAGACACTTTGTCTGCGTGGAAGACAATTTGTCTGCGTGAAGGCATGGTGTATGCAAAGCATGCAGACAGCACGGCGGGCAGCAGGGCAGTCAGGAAAGCATGCCATGAAGGCAGGGTGCTTCGAGGGATCGAGGACACCCGGAGGAGCCGTGCGGATCCGACCGGCGCTGACGGGCCAGCGCCCGTCGGAGTTGGATCCGACCTGTCCGAGAGGAATCGCATGCGTCGGGATCGGGGTCTATGGCAGTTCTTCCTGGCGATCTTCGTGCT
>CAYXLY010000235.1:0-7304 GCA_964466005.1 uncultured Spirochaetaceae bacterium
CTGGCGAAGCTGGACGACGGCATGGGGCCGCCGGCCCGTCCGGGGATCGATCAGTCCCACGGGCTTCATGGGGCCGAAGGCGAGCGTGTCCCGGCCGCGTCGCGCCATCTCTTCGATCGGCAGACAGCCTTCGAAGTACAGGGCGGCCTCGAAGGCGTGCAGCGGAACGGTCTCGGCTCGTCCGAGCTCGTCGACGAAAGCCTCGTACTCCTCCCGCGAGAGCGGCACGTTCAGGTAGTCTCCCTCGCCGTCCTCGTAGCGGGAGGCGCGAAAGACGACGCGTTCGTCGATCGAGTCCGCGTAGATCGTCGGGGAGATCGCGTCGTAGAAGTAGAGGTACTCCTCTCCGAGCCGCCTTCCGAGCTCGTCGGCGAGCTCGGAGTCGGTCAGGGGCCCCGTGGCGAGGATCACGAGCGGAGCCTCCGGGATCCGGGTCACCCGCTCCCTGCGGATCTCGATGCGAGGATGATCTTCGAGCGCCGCGGTGACGCCCCGTGCGAATCGGTCCCGATCCACGGCGAGCGCCTTGCCGGCGGGCACCGCCGTCTCGTCGGCCACGCGCAGGACGAGCGAGCCGAGACGCCGCATCTCCTCCTTGAGCAGCCCGACCGCGTTGCCCAGGGTATCGGCCCGGAGCGAGTTGCTGCAGACGAGCTCCGCAAAATCCCGGGACCGATGGGCCGGTGAGAGCCGCTCGGGCTTCATGTCGTAGAGCAGGACGTCGACGCCGCGGCAGGCCGCCTGCCAGGCGGCCTCGCTGCCCGCCAGACCGGCCCCGACGATCACGATCGGCTCCCGATGGCTCCCGGTCCGGCTCACTCCGTCTCCCCCCATTCCGGTCCTCGCTCCCCGCCCTCGTTCCGGTCCTTCCCTGCCCGCCCCCCGAAAGATCGAGCCGCATCGGGTCCGGCCGCTCGCTCGGCAGCGAGCGCGACGGATCCGTTCCCGATTCGGACTCGGGCAGCGACGGGGGGGAGTCGGCCGAAGAGTTGCGCGACCCCCCGGACGATAGCCCAGGAAGCCCGAGCGAGGGGGCCCGACGGCCGCGCTCATCTCCAACGTCGATGGATTCGACCGTCTCGCTCCCGCACCACCCTCTCCGAGAGCTCGAGCTCCACCAGGGCTCCCGCCAGCTCACTCGGCCCGAGCAGGCTCCGTCGCGCCAGCTCGTCCCGGCTCGCGGGACCGGACGCGAGCGCGGCGAGGATCGCGCGGGCGGCGGGAGAGTCCCGGGCGGGGCCACTGCTCGCGACGTCTCCCCGGCCCGCGACGCCTCCCCGGCGACGGGCAGCCTCGGGATCCGCCTCGCTGGCGTCCGTCTGCCGAGCGATCTCGATCCCGGCCCCGGCGAGGTCCTCGACGACGTCCTCTGCATGGCGGATCGCGCGGGCTCCCTCTCGAAGCAGATGGTTCGTGCCCTCGGCGAAGGGCCCCTCGACGGAGCCGGGGACGACGAAGACCTCCCGCCCCTGATTCAAGGCGTGGCGCACGGTGATCAGCGAGCCACTGCGCCGACGGGCCTCGACCACGATCACCGCGAGCGAGAGGCCGCTGATCAGCCGGTTCCGGAGCGGAAAGTGGGCGGCGCGGGGCGGTGTCCCGGCCGGCATCTCGCTCAGGAGCGCGCCGCGCTCGAGGATCTCGTCGGCCAGCCGGCGATGCTCGGGGGGGTAGATCCGATCCGGACCGCACGCGAGCACGGCGATCGTCCGACCGCTGCCTTCGAGAGCGCCCCGATGGGCATCCGCGTCGATGCCCCGAGCCAGTCCCGAGACGATCACGAAGCCCCGCTCGGAGAGCTCGCGCCCCAATCGCCGTGCCGTCCGTCCTCCGAGCCGTGTCGCCGCTCGGGCTCCGACGAGCGCGATGCCCGGCTCTGCGAGCAGCTCGGGGTCGCCTCGCACCAACAGGATCGGCGGGGCGTCCACCAGTGGCTCGAGCAGGCGGGGATAGCCCGCTCGTCCGAAGGGCAGGACCCGAACGCCCTGGCTCCCGAGTCGCGCCTCCATCCGCGCGAGTCGCTCCGCGCTGGCCTCTCCGGCGCGCCGGCGCGGCGACGGTTCTCGCAGCTGCAGCCGTGCCAGGACCGCGCGCGGGGAGAGCCCCTCCCGGAGCGCCTGGGTGACCTGCTCGGGATGCCAGGCCACCGCGTCGTGCATGCGCAGCCACTCGCGCGCAGCGGCCGGCGCGAGACCGGAGACCGCGACAGGATCTCCCTCGGGCTCTTCGTGCGGCGGCCGCTCCTGGCCGGGCTCCTGGCCGGGCTCTTGGCGGCGATCTCGATTCGTCACGGATCTCGCGGAGGGACACGGGCGGGGTAGACGAGGATATCCCGTCGCGAGCCGGCCCGCGTCTCGCTCCCGAGCGTTCACACCGGAGGATCCGAGCCTCCACGAGGCCGCAGACCCTGGGCCTCCGCGCTCCGGGCGTAGCGGGCCCGGACCGAGGCGCGGAGGCGCCTGGGAGAACCTAACGCCGAGCGATCTTCGGAAGAGTCGGACGGACGGAGTCTCCGACCGCGAGCTCCCGCTCCGCATTCAACACGAACGCCACCGAGCTCTCGGGCTCGACCCGGACCACGACCAGGCGAGCGACGACGTGATCCGGCGTCCGCACGTCCACGTCCCGGGTCTCTTCCGTCACGACCCGACCCGACTCGTAGACCTCGAGCTCGCTCCCCGCCTCGACTCCGTGGAGCTCACCCCGGTTCAGGTAGACATAGCCCCCATCTGCCATCAGCGTGCGCTGGGAGGGCAGGAAGACCACCTTGCCCTCGATGGCATCCGGCGTCGTCCGGACGGTCACGGAGCGGGGCATCTCGGGACGCGGCGTGACGCGGGCGCCGCGCTCGATCTCGGTATAGCTCATGCGGATCTCGGCGATCGACGTGTCCCCGGTCAGCTTCGTCACCTCGATCCATCCGAGCGTCTCGACGTGATGACCCAGGAGCCGACTGCCTCCGGCGTCGCGGATCTCCTCGACCACTCGGAAGACCGTGAAGCGATCCCCGACCTCGACCTCGCCCTCGCCCATCCCCAGATAGACGGGGTCTCCCTCGGCCAGGAGTGCGCGCTCGGAGGGGCTGTCGAGGATCGTGCTCGAGCCCGCGAATCGCTCGGCACTGAGAAAGCCCATCGCATCCCTTCGGCTGACCGTGATCTCCCGGCCCTGCTCGCGGGCCTCGCTCTCGCCGCCGATCTCCACCGGAAGCTGCTCGAGCGTGGCCGCCTCGATCTCGACGGGCGCTGCGGGCGGAGTCGTCGCCTCGGTCTCGACGGGCGTCTCCGCGACCTCTTGCGAGGGGGCGAGGAAGGACTCCGCCTCGGCATCGCTCACGACGCGCATCTCGTCGGCCGTGATCCAGATCTTGTCGCCGGGCAGGATCAGATGGGGATCCTCGATGTCGTCGTTGTCGATCCAGACCGAGGGCCAGACCCAGGGCGTCCCCAGATAGGCCGACGAGAGATCCCAGAGCGTGTCCCCGACGGCCACCGTGTGGAGCCTTCCCTTGCGCCCCTGGTCATCGACCCCTTCCGGCCCCAGCACGATGCCCGCCCTCTGCGACCGGTCCGACCCGGCCGAGGCGTCTTCGACCGAGCGGCTCGGTGATCCGGCGACTCTCGCGACGCCATCTTCTGCGCCCAGCGGCTCCTCGAAGTCCAGCGGCTCGGAGGCCCCTGCAGCCGACGGCTCGCCCTGGACGTCCGCGGCGATCCCCGCGTCCTCGTCCGCGAGAACGGCCGTCGACGAAACGAGAGCCGTCAGGACGACGGCAAAGAGAGTGCAGCGCCTCATTTCTTCCTCCGTGAACCGTGCCGACAGGCTCGCGCGCTGCCGGAGGGAGGACCTCGCGCGTCCCTGGACACACGTTCCCCTCCGGCGGATCTATCGACCCGTCGCGGAGAACTCTTGAATACGGAGTCGGGGCGCTCTGGCGAGCTTTCTGGCGGGCTTCAGGGACAGGGCACTAGGACGCGGCCTGGAGCCTCTCGATCCTCTCGCGAGCCGACCGTGCCCAGTCCTGCTCGTCGAGGTCGCCCCCCTTCTCCCGCACCGCTCGGGAGAGGCGGTCGAAGTAGTCGACCGAGGCGCGACTGGCCTCGAGGGCCTTCTCGGGCTGCTCGTTCCGCTCGTAGGCCTCCGCGAGGTGGTTGCGCACGATGCCCTGCACCTCGAGGGCGTCCTCCGGGAATCGCGCCACGGCCTCCTCGAGATAGCCGATCGCGGCCGAAGGAACGCCTCGCTTCACGAGCACCCAGCCGAGCGTATCCGCCGTATTGGCGTCGTCGGGAAGCTGCTCCTTCGCCTGCTGCGCGAGCTCGAGAGCCCGGTCCAGATCCCCGCCCGACTCGGCGAGGAGATAGGCGAGATTGTTCTTGGCCAGGACCATCTCCCGATCGAGATCGATCGCCTTCTCGTAGGCCTCGATCGCGTCCGTCTGCCGGCCCATCTGCTCGTAGACCAGACCGAGTCGATGCTGGAGATCCGCAGAGGTCGGCGTGGCCGCCGCCGCCCGCTCGAGCACCGCGACCATCTCGTCGGGGTCCCCCGCGCGACGCGCGAGGTCGGCCAGGGCCAGCTGAGCGCTCGTGTTCTTCGCGTTCAGCTCGACGGCCCGCTCGAGCTGGGCGCGTCCCTGCTCGAGATCGCCGCGAAGGAGATACGCCTCTCCGAGGAGCTCCGCGATCTCGGAGCTCTCGGGCGCCTCCTGGGCGGCCTGCTCGATGCGCGCGAGAGAGGCGTCGACCTCTCCCTGCTCGCGATCGAGCGCGAGCAGCGAGCGCAGGACCTGCGGATTGCCCGGCGACATCTCGTTGGCCCGCAGCAGCCGCTCGCGACCGAGCTCGAGGCGGCCAAAGGCGAGATCGAGGCGGCCCAGAGCGAAGTAGGCCGACGCTCCTCGCGCCTCCTCCGGGATCCTGGAGACCTCCTCGTAGGCCTCCTCTCCACGCCCCACCCGGATCAGGCTCTGGCCGACGATGATCCGGACCTCCGCATCGCCGGGACGCTCGCGGAGATAGGCGCGTCCCTGCTCGATCGCGAACTCGTGCTCGCCGAGCTCTGCATGCACCCGGGTCAGCAGCTTCCGGGCGTCTGCCTGGGCCGGATCGAGCTCGACCGCCCGAGCCAGCTCGCTGCGGGCTCGCGCCAGCTCTCCGCCCGCGGCGAGCGTGGATCCGAGCACGAAACGCGCCTGCGCGAAGTCCGGACGCGCCTGGATCACGGTCTCGAGCGCCTGCTGAGCGGCCTCGAGGTCATTCTCCGCGAGCTCGATCTTGGCTCGCACGAAGTTCGCCGAAGGGCTGCTCGGCTCCTCGTCCAGCACCCGATCCACGATGGCGCGTCCCGCCTCGACCTGCTCGGGATCCTCGTCGCGATTGCCGATGTCGACGAGCAGCTCGGCCTCTCTCAGCTGGGCCGACCGGTTGTCCGGAGCGATCGCCACGGCGGACCGAGCCGCCTCGAGGGCCCCGTCGAGATCGCCCTGGGCGCCGAGATAGGCGGAGAGGACGAGCTGCGGGTTCGGATCGTCGGGCGAGGCCTCCGTCGCGCGACGGATCAGCTCGTCCGCCTTCTCCGTATCTCCGCGGAGACGGTAGAGGCGAGCCATCTGGTAGATGAGGTCGGTCTTCTTCTCGGCTCGCTCGGCGCCCTCCTCGAGCACCTCGATCGATCGCTCGAAGCGACCGCGATCGTAGTGGAAGGCAGAGAGCGCGATGTAGGCGGAGCGCACGGCATCGGCCCGCGTGACGTTGGGCACGAGGGAGGTGGAGCCTCCCTGGGCATCCGGAGTCTGCTCGGTCCTCTCGACGGGAGCCTCGTGCGCCAGCTCGACGGCCCGCTCGAGCAGCCGCTGGGCCTCGCCGTCCCGATCTCCGGAGGCGGTCACCATCCGGGCCAGCATCGAGGCCGCCAGATAGCTCGGCTCGAGATCCATCATCTGCCGGGCCACTCGCTCTGCCTCTTCGGGACGCTGCTGTCGCTCGTAGAAGCTCGCCAGCAGGAACCGGTAGGCCGGCCCGTCGGGATCCGCCTCGACGGCAGCCAGAAAGTCCTTCTCCGCCCCCTCGAGGTCGTCGTCCGCTTGACGCGACTGAGCGCGAAGGACATGCGCCTGGGGACTGTCGGGCTCTCGCTTCAGGACCTCCTCGGCCTGCTCGAGGGCGAGCTCGTGGTCGCCCACGGCCGCTGCGATCGTCCCGTATCGGAGTCGGGCCTGGATGTTGTCCGGATCGAGGCGGACGGTCTCCGACATCTCCCAATAGGCCTCGCGCGGCTTCTGGACCTCCAGGTAGGCCAGGGAGAGGGCCTCGTGGGCCGGAGCATGATTGGGGTCGATCTGGAGGGCGTTCTTGTACTCGATGATCGCTTCTTCGAACTGATCCGCCTCGACGTACGCGTCGCCCCGCTCCATGAAGCCGGACAATCTCTCCTCGTCGCTTCCACAGCCCAGCGCGCCGAGCACGGCGAGGAAGAGACCGGCGAGTCGCAGCACGGAGACGAGTCGAGGACGGGTCAAGGGGCCTTGAGGGATCACGATGAGTCCTTTGAATCCTGGATTCCCGAGTCTCCGGAGAGCGGATCCCAGGGGGAATTCGATGAGCGAAAGAGAGTGCTCCATCCCACCCGGCGACGCCACAGCGCTCCACCCGGCGAGGCCACAGCGTCTCGTTCCGTGCGGGTCGAGACCGCCGAAGCGGCCCGTCGACGGAGGATCCGCCCGAGAGACGAGACGCGAGTCCCAGGAGAGAGGCCGGCCGAAGCCCCCCTGTTCCGCGATCGGCGCCGCTCCGGACTCAGCGCTCGTCGGGGATCACGTAGCGCTTGCCTTCCTGGGCCAGCCAGCCGGACTCCTTCAGCTGCTTGATGGCCCGGGTCACCGTCTCCCGGGAGGTCCCCACCATGTCGGCGATCTGCTGGTGGGTGAGCGCAGGGGTCATCCGCACGCCGCCGACGCGGCCGTCGGATCGGGCGATCCGCTCGAAGAGGCTCCGGGTCCGCTCCTCCACCCCCTGGAAGGAGAGCGAGCGGGCCTGCTCGTTCGTCTCCCGCAGCCGATTCGCGAGCTCCTCGATCACCGCCAGGGAGAGATCGGGACTCTGCCTCAGCAGGTCGATGAAATCCCGTCGGGAGAGCGCCAGCAGCAGCGATTCCTCGAGCGTCTTGACGCTGGCCGAGCGCGTCTCGTTGCCGAGCAGCGCCATGTCCCCGAAGAATGCGCCCGCCTCGAGAAAGTTCATGATCTTCTCGCGCCCGTCCTCGGAGGCCTTCGTGACCTTCACCCGCCCCTCCCGGATCACGTA
>CAYXLY010000236.1:0-7288 GCA_964466005.1 uncultured Spirochaetaceae bacterium
CTGGCGCCGGCCGCCGCGCAGGCCAGCGGATTGCCCATGAAGGTCGGACCGTGCATGAAGACGCCCGGCTCGCCTTCGCCGAGCGCCGAGCTCACGCCCTCGCTCGCCAACGTGGCCGCCAGCGACATCGTCCCGCCCGTGAGCGCCTTGCCGACGCAGAGGATGTCCGGCGAGATGCCGGCATGCTCGCACGCGAAGAGCCGTCCCGTGCGGCCGAAGCCCGTGGCGATCTCGTCGGCGATCAGGAGCACGTCGTGCTCGTCGCAGAGCTCCCGCACGCGCCGGAGGTATCCGGGCGCGTAGAACCACATGCCGCCCGCGCCCTGCACGATCGGCTCGAGGATCACGGCGGCGATCTCGTCGCGGTGCGCCTCGAGCAATCGTCTGAAGTCCGCGATGTGCTCCTCGTCGAAGCGGTCGCCGAAGCGGCAGGTCGGTCTCTCCGCGAAGAGATGCCGAGCGAGCATGCCCTCGAAGAGGCCGTGCATCCCGGTCACGGGATCGCAGACCGCCATCGCGCCGAAGGTGTCGCCGTGATAGCCGCCGCGAAGCGTGAGCAGGCGGCGGCGCTCGGGGCGGCCGCGCGATTGCCAGACCTGGAGGGCCATCTTGATCGCGACCTCGACGGCCACGGAGCCCGAATCACTGATGAAGACCCGCTCCAGGCCGTCGGGCGTCATCTCGACCAGCCGCTCGCAGAGGGCGACCGCGGGCTCGTGGGTCAGGCCGCCGAACATGACGTGGGGCATGCGGTCGATCTGCCGGTGGAGGGCCTCCTCGATGTGGGGATGACGATAGCCGTGGATCGTCGACCACCAGGAAGACATGCCATCGATGAGCTCGCGTCCATCGACGAGCCGCAGCCGGACTCCCGAGGCGCTCTCGACCGGAAAGAGTGGAGCCGCCCGCGGCGCGGCATAGGGATGCCAGACGACCCTCTGGTCACGTGCCTCGAGCGTGGCTCGAGGCTCTTTCTCGTGCGTGTCGGAGAGCATCCACTCCTCCCTTCTCGAGCCGTTCGAAACGTAGCGCGCCGAGCGACCCCGGGGTGGAGCGTGGAGGCAGGCGGCTGCAGAGAAGGGGAGGCCTTCAGGACACGCGATTCTGATACGATGCCATGGGCGTCGTGAACTCTCCCAGCCGGTCGGCAAGGATTCCTCCTCATGAGCCCGCTTCTCGAGTTCCCGGCCATCTGGTCGATCGCCCTCGCATCGCTCCTCGCCATCCTGGCCTTCGCGAGCCATCGGGCGGGCATCCGGGATCTCGCGTCCTGGATGCTGGCCTGGGCCTGTCTGTTGATCGCCTGCGCGACCACGTTCGTGGCCCGGGAGATCCCGGCGCTCCAGCCGGCCGGCTACTCGTTCAGCTCCATGGCCCCCGTCCTGATGCTGATCGGCGCGCGTCTGCATGCAGGACGGTCCGTGCCGGCGAGTCTCTTCGGGCTGGGATTCATGGTCGCGGTCTGCCGTCTGGTGCTCTTTCAGCTCGGCCACCCCGAGGCGCCCGGATTCGTCTCCGCGATCTTCGATCCTGCGCTCGGCCTCTCCGCGGCCTTCGTGATCTTCCAGCATTCTCCGGCGGCCTCGGGCCCGTGGCCCCGAACCGACCTGGCTCTGGTCATCGGGCTCGTCGCCTATGCTGGAGTGGAGGCCGCCGATGCACTCGCCCGGACCCAGGAGCTCCTCCCCACGTGGGTGTGGGCGGCCTGGGGCATCGTCGCCGTCTCGCTCTTCACGTTCCAGGTCACGCCCCAGCTGGCTCGCCTCGGGCGTCAGGCCCGCGAGCACGAGCGCCAGGCACGCTCCGATGCCCGACGTCTCCAGCTGCTCACGGGGGATAGCCAGGACGCGATCATCGAATGCGACGCGCTGGGCATGATCCTGTATGCGACCCCGAACCTGACGAGTCTCGCAGAGCGGAGCCCCGACGAGCTGATCGGTCGCAACGTGAGCGAGTTTCTGGGACCCGAATCCGAGTCGGCGATCCTCCGTCCGCTCCGCCAGAAGGGTCGTCTCGAGGAGGCGGACGTGATGAACGCACCGCCCGAGCGCGTCTTCGTCCCGACCTGCGAGGGTCGGGAGCGCTGGTTCGAATCGTCCTGGATCACCCATCGAAGCGACGAGGGAGACCTCCGGATCGTCATCCGGACGCGCAACGTCACCGAGCGGATCCTGCTGGAGAGAGCGATCCAAACGGGCAACGAGCGCTTTCGATTGCTGGTGGACTCGAATATCGTGAGCGTCTTCCATGTGGACGCGAGTGGGATGATCCAGGAGGCCAACGACGCGTTCCTCTCCCTGGTCGGTCGGACTCGCGAGGAGCTGCCGCTGGCCTGGAGGAAGCTCGCCGTTCCGACGGATCCGACGGACCCCTCGGACCCGACCGGTCCGAAGAGGGACCCGATGGACATGCTCGACGAGGTGGGAGAGAGCGGAAATGCCGTTCCCTACGAGCAGGATCTCCTGTCCGCCTCGGGCGAACGTCTCTCCACGCTCCTCGGCCGCGTGCGGCTGCCGGAAGGGACGACCCTCTTCATCGCCGTGGACCAGAGCGACCGCAAGCGGGCCGAGCAGCTGATCGCGCAACGTCAGCAGGAGCTCGAGGAGGCCGTGGCCCAACGCACGCTGGAGCTGGTGGCCTCGCGCAGCAAGCTCATCGAGGCCGAGCGACTCGCGGCCGCGGGCACCCTCGCCGCCGGCGTCGCGCACCAGATCAACAACCCGATCGGAGCGATCCTGAACGGAGCCGAGTACGCCTTGCTCTGTCGCGACGACGACGACGCGAGCGAGACCTTCGAGCGTGCGCTGCGCGACATCCTGTCGGAGGCCCAGCGCTGTGCGCGCATCGTCCGGAGCATGCTCCAGTTCTCACGGGGCGAGCCCACGAAGAAATGGCGCGAGGCGCTGAACGACGTGGTGCGGCGGGCGCATCATGCGGTCGCCGCCCACGCGACGGACCGATCGGCGAGCGTCCGGGTCGAGATCCCGGACGAGCCGGTCTACGCGCACGTCAACCCGATCGAGATCGAGCAGGCGCTCGTCAACATCCTCTGCAACGCGATCGAGTCGCGCGACGTGGGCGCCCGGGTCTCGCTGTCCCTGACGGCCCGCGAGGACCTCGCGCGAATCGAGGTGCGGGACGACGGCCGTGGCATCCCCGAGGCGGATCGAGAGCATCTCTTCGAGCCCTTCTTCTCGACGCGCAGCCGTGAGGGCGGGACCGGGCTCGGCTTGAGCGTCGCGCACGGCGTCGTGGCGGATCATCAGGGCTCGCTCCAGATCGAGACGGAGCCGGGCGGAGGAACGCGCGTGTGCGTCTCGATTCCGCGGCTTCCATCGGATCCGGATAGCGGTGCCCGGGTCGCAGCCGGGGACGGGAAGACGGGCGAGGGCATGGCCGCAGGGACGGCCGGAGGCATGACCGGCATCCAGCGGAATCGGCCGTGTCACTGAGCCCGGCTCCCGCCTGGACCGGAGGGCAATACTCGGTCTATCGGGTCGGGCTCGCCCTCGCCGTCGTGAGCCTTCTGCTCGACGGCTCGGGCCGCGTCGACCCCCTCTTCATCGAGGGCACCCGGGTCGTCCTCGGGCTCGGGGCCGGTCTCGCGCTGGCCGCTGGCTGGCGGGACCGGTGGGCGTGCGCACTTCTCGCGTCGGGGCTCCTCCTCGAGATCGGGCTCGTAGCGCGCGGCGGAGGCGACGGGGACCTCGAGGGGCTCGCGTTTCGGGCCACCCTGGCGCTGCTGCTTCTCGCCCTACACGGAGCCACGCCGCCGCATCCGTTCGGCTCCTGGGAAGCGCGCGCCCGCCCGGATCCCGGAGGCGGCTGGCGGCTGCCGCCCGCGATCTGGCAGATCGCCTGGCTCGCCCTCGGACTCGTGCATGGGCTGGCCGTGGCGGGCCTCCTACCGAGCGCAGCGCTGCTCGCGACTCCGCCCGCCTCGGAGACGGCGAGCGGAACGATCGCGCTGCTCGGAGGGATCCTCCATGTGGGGATCGTGGTCGCCGCTCTGCTCCCTCCCCTCCGCCGCGGAGCGTGGAGCTCGATCTTCCTCTGGCAGGCGCTCTGGAGCGTCGTCCTGGTCGGAGATGCGGTCGCACCGAGCCTCTGGCTGCTGACGCTCCTCGCCTTCGATCCGGGCTGGATCCCCGCGCGCTCGCGCCGGTCGAGGCGCACCCACGCCTCGACCGAACCGCCTCCTCCCGACGCGGCCCGTCTCTTCTACGACGGAGACTGCGGCTTCTGTCATCGCAGCGTGCGCTTCGTGCTCGCCGAGGAGCCGGCGAGCCCCTCGGACGGACGACTGCGATTCGCACCCCTCGCAAGCGACGCCTTCGAGGCGTTGATCGAGCGCCATCCCAGCCTCGGTCGGGACCTGCCGGACAGCATCGTCCTCGAGCTCGAGGACGGCACGATCCTGACCCGATCCGAAGCCGTGCTCGAGATCGGCAGTCGCCTCGGCGGCCTCTGGCGAGCACTCTCGATCCTGGGCGGCCTGCTGCCGCGCCGCCTCCTCGACGCGGCCTACGACGGGATCGCCCGCATCCGCAAGCGCCTCTTCGCCCAGCCGAAGGAGGTCTGCCCGATCCTCCCCCCACGGCTCCGCCAGCGGTTCGATCTCTAGAGGTCACCCGTCGAGGGACATCGACCCGGAGAGTCCCCGCCCCTTCGAGCGCCTCCGAGCGACGTCTCGAAGCGGCGCGTGCGAACTCCACAGACCCGGTAGCCTTCCCGCTCGAGGGATCGGGCCCAGCCCTCGAGCCGACGGAGCGAGCCGGCGCGGACCTGGAGCAGGGCATCCCAGGGCGCAGGCCGATCGGCGAAGGGGAAGGCGTCGCGGAGGAGTGCGAAGCCGGGCGCGTCGAGGACCTTCTCGAGGCGAGGCCAGTGGTCCCGGACGAGAATCTTGGAGCACTCGAAGCGACTCATCGATTCGGGGCGGCCGACGAGGACGAAGCCATGCTCCCCGCCCTCCTCTCCCGCGAGCAGGAGGCGCTCGCTCACGGGAAAGAACCGGTTCGCCGGCTTGTCCATGAAGCGGAGCTCGTCGGCGCGGATCTCGGATCCCGCCTCCCCTCCGAGTCGCTCGAGGAGGGAGTCGACGGCCTCGCGATCCCGATACCCGAAGGCCGAGATGACATCGAAGTCCACCTCGCCATGGAGCTCGGCCTCCACGTGGTAGCGGACATAACGCTCGAGGCCCTCGAGGAGCCCGAGAGCCAGCGGCACGTGGCGCTGCTCGTAGTGCTCGCGAAACGCCCGGCGTTCGAGCTGCGGCAGGCGCTTGATCAGCGCCACGGTCTTGACCACCCGATCTCCTTGGCAGTGCGGAAGAGGGCTCCCGGCTGGCCGGGCTCCGATGCGTTCCGGTGGGGTCCCGGTGCGGGCTGGCGAGTATGCCCGGTCGGGCCCTGCGCGCGCTACATGCGCCGTCGATCGGGAGGTCGGGTGGCTGCTCAGGAGGTTGCTCGGGTGGTTGCTCGGGTGGTTGCTCGGGAGGCAGCAGCCGCTCACACTGATCCTCTTCCCCTCCTACTCGCTCGGCCTGGCCCCGATCCAGGCCTCCCGGAGATCCCGTGCCCTCGATCCGCGCCCTCGGACCCCACGCGGGCCTCTTCTCGCTGCTGACCCTCGCGACCTTCTTCGAGGGCTTCGACACCAAGCTGGCCAGTCTGGTCCAGCCCGTGATCGGCCGGGATTTCGGCGTGTCGACCGAGGCGCTCGGCATGGCGCTCGGCATCTCGAGCCTCGGCATGGTGCTCGCCTTCTTCTTCGTCCATCTGGCCGACTCGATCGGCCGACGCCCGGTCTTCCTCGCGGCGCTCGGCAGCTACACCCTGTTCACGCTCCTGACCGCCCTGGCACCGAGCCTCGTCGTCTTCACCGCTCTGCAGCTCTTCGCCCGCATGGCGATGGTCGTCGAGCTCGGGCTGGCCTACATCATGCTGAGCGAGGCGCTTCCGCCGGAGATCCGCGGTCGCGCGAACGGCTTTCTCGGAGCCTTCGCCGCGCTCGGAGCGGCCGCCCCGCTCGCTCTGCTGGCGCCGCTGGAAGCCGTTGGCCTGGGCTGGCGGGGACTCTTCCTGATCGGGGGCCTGCCACTGCTCCTCTTCCCGCTCTACTGGCGGGGCATCGAGGAGACGGGCGACCTCGGGGAGCGCCGCGCGCGGCCGGCGCGATCGCGGCTCGCCGAGGAGGCGGCGCTCTTCCGCTCGCTCGTCTCGAAGGCGCATCGTAGCCGGCTCGCCGCGATCACCGCGCTCTGGCTCACGATCAACCTCTGGTCGGGAACGGCGCTCTACTTTCTCACGATCTATGCCTTCGACGAGCGGGGATGGGAGCCGGCCGACCTCACATGGCTGCCTCTGGGCACGATTCCATTCGGCTTCGCCGGGTACGCGCTCTCCGGCTTCGCCATGGATCGCCTCGGGCGGCGCGGCGCGACGACGCTCTATCTCGGGCTCGCCTTCGGATCCACGCTGCTCTGCTACCAGAGCTCGGACGCGGCGGCCATTCGACTGGGGTGGTTCTCGCTGGTGGGCCTCGGCGGGATCTGGACGATCGCGAGCACCTGGACGGCAGAGCTCTTTCCGACGGAGGTCCGGGGCACCGCCCTCGGCGTCGGCAACAACCTCTTCGGGCGCCTCGGGCTCGTTCTCGGCCCGATTCTCGCGGGACGCCTCAGCGTCCACTGGGGCTCGATCGGGGATGCCATCACGGCCCTCTCGACCGTGACCCTCCTCTGTCTGCCCGTGGTCTGGTGGGTCCTGCCCGAGACGAAGGGCGTCGTGCTCCGACGATCCGGACCGGGCGACGGTCAGCCGCCGGACATCTGATCCGTGAACTGCTTCATGTCGAAATAATCCCGCCACTCCACGATCTTCTCCCCGCGAAGCACGAAGCTGCCCATCACCGGGAGATCGATCCAGCGACCGCCGATCTCGAATCGGTCGGTCCGCTCGGTCAGCACGACTCCGCCGTCGGTCTCCGCCACGTGATGCAGGATCCACTCGATCGCGGTCGCCGCACCGGCGAAGCCCTCGATCACGGCGCGGATGGCGTCCGTCCCCCGGACCGCCTCGACGGGAATGTTGTGATAGACGCAATCGGCATCGAAGTAGGTCATGATGCGATCGATGTCGTTCGACCCCCAGGCCGTGATGAAGCTCTCGACGATCTCGGTATTCCGGCCCACTGCGCGTCTCCTCCGCTCTTCGGGTCCCAGTCTAACCGAATCCGCGAGCGCGACCGGACGCAGCGGCGCGGGCGGGGCGGGGCGGGGCGGGGC
>CAYXLY010000237.1:0-7273 GCA_964466005.1 uncultured Spirochaetaceae bacterium
CGAGAGCACTTCGCGATCCACCAGCTCCTGGAGCGGCTGATCGGGATCGGCCAGCAGCAGACGGAGCGGGCTGACCCGGCCCTGGAGACGCTCGGCGTCGTCGATCACGAAGATCGTGTCGATGGCGGACCGGTCTCCGAATCGTCGCCGAAGCGACTCGGTGGCCTGGGCCACGTTTCCCTCCCATGCGACCGAGGGAACCTCTGTCGTCATGATCCGACCGGCCGAGTCCTCGGGGTGGAGGAGTCGTTGCTCCACCTCCGATCGCATGCTCGGAGAGAGGGCTGCGATGACCCGTTCTCGGGCCTCGACGGGCAGCGGCTCCAGCATGCTCACGGCGGCCTGGGGACTCATCTCCTCCAGAAGGATCGACAGCGACGGCTCGCCGAGATCGCAGACGACGTGCCGGCAGGCGAGCGGATCGAGCTCGGCGAGGATCGAGGCCGCGATCTCCGAAGGAAGCCGCTCGAGCAGGGCGGTCTGCCCTTCGGCCTCGAGCTGGGTGAGGGCGGCGGCCAGATCGGCCGGGTGGAGCTCGCTCGCCCGGGCGGCGAGAGCCTCCGGTCGATCGAGCTCGAGCCAGGTCTCGAGCTCCGAGGCCAGGTCCGGCTGGGCGTTCATGATCGGGCCCTCCTGCTTCTGGAGCCATAGATCTCCTGATGAAGATTGCACGGATTGGCCGCTCGGTCTGCCTGGCTCGGCTCCGCGCGGCTCGGCTCCGGTTGCGAATGCACACGGCGCCCCTCGGCTCTCTGCCTCTCTCGCGTCGTGCGGGTCGCTTCGTGCGAGAGCCCGCAGCTCGTGCCAGCCCGCCTCTCGGGGCGCCCGGACTCCCGTCTTCGATGCCCGCGCGGATGACCCGCGCGAGAGCGGGCCACTGGCTTTGTCGACCTGCCTGCGCGAGCTTCCGGCACCGGGAGCGACTCGAGGCCCCGTCCGTCGCTTCCCGTCCGCCGGAACGAAGATGGAGAAAGATGGAGGAAGAGGTGGGATCGTCATGAGCAGTCATGCCCGCGACGAGCCTGGGCCCGGTCCGGAGTCGCACTCCGCGGACCGCGCCGATCGCGATCGCCTGCTGGTCGAGGGTCAGACCTGCTGGCGCATCGAACGGGCGCACCGGATGGCCTGTCTCATCGATGGCGAGGCCTACTTCGAGGCGGTGGCCGACGCGATGGCCGGAGCCCGACGTCAGATCCTGATGCTGGGATGGGACTTCCACAGCCGCGTCCGCCTGCGCCGCACGCGCGAGGACGACGGGCTGCCCGACGAGCTCGCCGCCCGGCTCGACGCCCTGGTCGAGCGCAACCCGCGCTTGCATGTCCACGTGCTCGGCTGGGACTTCGCGATGATCTATGCGTTCGAGCGCGAGTCCCTGCCGCTTTTCCGGCTCGGACTGCGCACCCGGCCGCGGGTCCATTTCCGTCTCGACGACCATCATCCCGTCGGCGCGTCTCATCACCAGAAGATCGTGGTCATCGACGACGCGATCGCGTTCGTCGGCGGATTCGATCTCACCTCCTGTCGCTGGGACACGCGAGCGCATCGGGCCCGGGACGAGCGCCGTTCGGATCCGGGCTTCCCCGAGTGCGCGCCCTTCCACGACGTCCAGATGGCCGTGGACGCGGAGGCTGCCCGGGCGCTGGGCGAGCTCGCGCGTCAGCGATGGTGGCGCGCGACCGGCAAGCGGCTGCAGCCGCCCGACGTCGCAGGCGACCCGTGGCCCGCCGGGCTCGAGCCGGACTGCGTCGACGTCGAGGTGGGGATCGCGCGCACGCAGCCCGACGATCGAGGCCAGGAGGAGGTCCGGGAGATCGAGAGGCTCCATCTCGAGTCGATCCGCTCGGCGCGGCAGACTCTCTACATCGAGAACCAGTATCTGACGGCGGCGCGGCTGGGCGAGGCGCTGGCGGAGCGTCTGCGGGAGCCGGAAGGACCGGAGATCCTGATCGTGGCGCCGCGCTACTGCTCCGGATGGCTCGAGGAAGGCACGATGGGCACCCTGCGGGCCCGGCTTCTCGATCGACTGCGCGAGGCGGACCGCTTCGGGCGCCTGAGAGTCTTTCATCCCGTAGTGCCCGAGCTCGAGGGGAGCGCCGTCAACGTGCATGCGAAGGTCATGATCGTCGACGATCGGTTGCTGCGCGTGGGGTCTGCGAATCTCTCGAATCGCTCGATGGGGCTGGACACCGAGTGTGATCTGGCGATCGAGGCCCAGGACGAGCGTGTGCGCGCGACGATCGCGCGGCTCCGCCACGATCTCCTGGCGGAGCACCTCGGCGTCTCCGTCGAGCGGGTCGCGGAGGCGGTCTCCGATCGGGGCTCGCTGATCGAGGCCGTCGAATCGCTTCGGGGGGGACCGCGCACCCTACAGGAGATCGAGACGGAGCTGCCCGATTGGCTCGAAGACGTCGTCCCCGAGGCGAGTCTCTTCGATCCCGAGCGACCGGTCGGGATCGATCGGATGCGGACCTTCTTCATGCCGGAAGACGTCCCGGACGAGGACCGGTCCCTTCTCTGGCGATTTGCCACCAGCCTGCTCGTCATCGCGCTGCTGGCGGCAGCCTGGCGTTGGACACCTCTCAGTGAGTGGACGTCGCCCGAGAGGCTGGCCGCCTGGGGACGATGGCTCCAGGAAGACCCGATGGGCCCCCTGGTCGCGATCGGCTCCATCGCGATCGCGGGCTGCCTGATGGTGCCGATCACGGTCCTGATCGTCGCCACGGGCCTCGTCTTCGGCTGGCTGAAGGGATTCTCGACCGCCCTGGCGGGAGCCCTGCTCGGTACGGCTCTCGGCTATGCCCTCGGCCGCGTTCTCTGGCGGGACGTGGTTCGACGGCTGGGAGGGAAGCGGCTGAATCGGCTGAGCAGCCTGCTCGCCTCGAGGGGCGTGCTCTCGGTGGCGACCGTGAGGCTGATCCCGATCGCTCCCTTCACGATCGTGAACCTGGTGGCCGGCTCGTCGCACGTGCGTCTCCGGGACACCCTGCTGGGCACGCTGATCGGCATGGCGCCGGGAACTCTGATCCTGACGGCCTTCTCGGACAACGCTCGAAGCGCCCTGCTCGATCCGGGATGGTCGACCCTCCTCAGCGTGCTCGTGATCGGCGTCGTGGGCTTCTGGGCAATCCGACGTCTGCGCCGGGCGCTCGAGGCGCGGGAGCGAGAGCGCGAAGAGACGCAGGGCGGATAGCGGGGCCGTCTCGCGCGCATCCGGGCGCGCTCATCCGCGAGCCATCCGCCAGACGGGGCGCCTCCGGCTCCCCCGCAGATTCCACATCTTTCATCCCCTTTCGCCCCGGGATCCCACGGCGCGGAGGCTCCTCTGCCGTCGCCGTGCCTGCGATGTGAGAGAGGCCTCCGGAGCGGGCGGCGTCCATGTGGCATGCGAAGTGCACTGCCCAGGACAGGGAAGATGGGGATGATCGCAATGACGAGGACCAAGAGAGGGGTCGGCAGCAGGCCGGGCTTGGAGACAGGGGGTCTCTCACGAAGAGTGGCCTTCGGGCCATCGGGCCGCATCAGGCGTGAGCCCGGGGCTCGGAGCCGTCGGAGCGGGTCGGCATCGGATCGTCCGACATGAGGCCCCTGGTCGTCGTCGCGAACCGGCTGCCCGTTCGACGCGGGAAGGACGGCGGATGGGAGCGGAGCCCGGGAGGCCTGGTCTCGGCTCTCGCACCCTGTATCGAGGCCCGCCAGGGTCGTTGGATCGGCTGGTCGGGCGGAGCCGGCGTGGACGCGCCGCCCGAGCGACAGGATGGGATCGAGGTCCAGTCGATCGCCCTCAGTCGCAACGAGATCCAGGAGTACTACGAAGGCTGCTCCAACCGCTCCATCTGGCCGCTCTATCACAACGCGATCCGCCCCTCGCAATATCGCCGGGGCTGGTGGAATCGATATCGGGACGTGAACGAGCGATTCGCCGAGGCGGCCGCCGAGGCGACTCCGGACGACGGGATCGTCTGGGTCCAGGACTATCAGCTGCAGATGGTGCCGGCCATGATCCGGCGGCGTCGGCCCGGCCTCCGGATCGGCTTCTTCCTCCACATTCCCTTTCCCCCCCCGGATCTCTTCGGGCAGCTGCCCTATCGCAAGGACCTCCTCGAAGGGCTGCTCGGCGCGGACGTCCTCGGGTTCCAGACGGATCGGGCGGCCACGAACTTCCACCGGACCGTCCGCGCCCTGATGTCGGGAGTCGAGGCCCGTGGAGAGGACCTGATCCACGAGGGACGGCGGATCCGGGTCCGCGTCCATCCCATCTCGATCGATGCCCGGCGCTATCAGTCGAAGGCCGCGGAGCCGGAGGTCCTGGCGCGGAGCCGGGCCGTCCGACGACATGTGGGCGAGCCGCGGGACGTCCTGATCGGGGTCGATCGCCTCGACTACACCAAGGGTATCGATCTTCGCCTCGCGGCCTTCCAGCGCATGCTGCGGCGTCACCCCGAGCGGGTCGAGAGTACGAAGCTGATCCAGGTGGCCGTGCCCAGCCGAGAGGGCGTCGCGGACTATGCGCATCAGCGAGCGCGTGTCGAACGCCTCGTCGCCGAGATCAACGGGGAGTTCGGAGCGATCGATCGGACCCCCGTCTACTACGTCCATCGCTCGCTGGAGCTGGACGAGCTGGTCGCCCTCTATTGCGCTGCCGACGTGATGCTCGTGACGCCGCTCTGTGACGGGATGAACCTCGTCGCGAAGGAGTTCGCGGTCACGAACGGACGCGACGGCGTGCTCGTGCTGAGCGAGTTCGCCGGGGCTGCCGCGGAGCTCGGTGAGCACTCGGTCCTGGTGAACCCCTGGGATCCGGAGAGCCTGACGGCGGGCCTGGTCGCCGCCCTCGAGCTTCCGGCGGAGGCGCGACGAGAACGCCTCGAGGCGATGCGGGCCACGATCCTCCGGCAGGACGTCCATCGCTGGGCGAAGGATTTTCTCGCCGAGCTCGATGGCGCCTGGGGACCCGGACGGCTCTCTCCGGCTCGCCGTGCGGAGGGCGAGCCCGCGTTTCAGCCGAGTCCCCGAGCGGTCGTGGGCTCCTAGAGCCCGATCGCAGGCGCGAGAGATTCGATCCGAAGGACGAGGAGGAGAACATGTCCGTCGAGACCTATTGTCGGAGGACGGTCGCCACGGTGGTCGCCGACGAGGCGATCCGCGAGGCGGCCCAGCGGATGGAGCAGGACGGAGTCGGCATCCTGGCCGTCCTCGAGGACGGAAAGGCCGCGGGCGTCCTCACGGACCGGGACCTGGTGCTTCATGCAGCGGAAGGGCCGCGATTCAAGGTCTCGGATGCCTTGAGCACGCCCGCCATTCCGGTCGCTACGGATGCGTCCCTCGAGCAGGCGGTCGACCTGATGGTCCGGAGCCGTCTCCGACGGCTGCTCGTGATCGACGGGGAGGGCAGGCCATACGGCGTCCTCGAGCTCGACGACCTGGTGCGTCTCTTCGGTCGCGAGATTGCCTGCCTGTCGGAGGTCGCGGGCGCGCAGCTCCCGAGCCCCTCGGACTCCTCCGCGCCGGTCGCGGAGCCCACGGTCGTCGGCCGCCCTGCGACGCACTACTCGAAGGAGGTCGTCGCCCTGCGATCCGACGTGCCGGTGCAGCGGGCGATCGAGGAGATGAAGAAGCAGGTCGTGGGATCGGTGGTGGTGACCGACGGACAGGAGGAGCCGGTCGGGATGGTGACCGATCGGGACATCGCGCTTCGGATCGTGGCCCGGGGAGAGGATCCCAAGGTCGTGAAGCTCTCCACGATCATGAGCTCTCCCGCCATCACCTGCGACGCGATGCAGCCGATGGAGAAGATCGCAGAGACGATGCGAGAGCACGGCGTCCGCCGGATCCCCATCCTTCGAGACGGACGTCTCACGGGGATCGTCAGCTACGACGATCTCCTGGTCGTGCTCGGAGAAGAGCTGCACAAGCTGGGTCGAGCCGTCGCGCGCGACGTACAGCGGGAGTCGCGCGTCGCCGGGGCCGAGGAGATGCGGAGCCGCGCGAGCGAGGCGCTCCGCGAGGCGGCGCAGCAGCTCGGCGAGCTCGGGGAAGAGACGGCGAGAAAGTTGAAGGAGGAGGTGGATTCGGTCCGGAGCCGACTGCGCCGGTCGAAGGATTGAGCCGCGATCGGAGGGGGAGACGTCGGGAAGGAGTCGCGATGAATGGGACGCTCTTCTCGCTGGCCTGTCTGATCGTCCTGGCCCTTCTGCTGGGAGTGGTCACCACCGGACGCGCAGCGCCGGCGATCGACGACGGCGACGTGACGCGAGCGATCGATGCGGACCTCTGGGCCGACGAGCGGGTCGACGCCAACGCCGTGCACGTGGTCACGCGCGAAGGCATCGTCACGCTCACCGGCACCGTCGAGACCCTCCTCGATCGGGATCGGGCGGAGCGGATTGCCGAGAACATCGTCGGGGTCCGCGCCGTCGTGAACCGGCTCGAGGTCCGTCGCTGGAGTCGGAACGATCGGGCCCTGGAAGAGAGCGTCGAGCAGGTCCTCGACCGGGATCCCGCGGTCGAGGCCGAACGGCTCGGAGTCGAGGCCTCCGATGGACGCGTGATCCTGACGGGCCGGGTGGACTCCTGGGCCGAGCGGGATCTCGCCCGCACCGTCGTCGAGGGCGTGCCGGGTGTCCGGAGCATTCAGGATCGGATCGAGATCGAGTATCCGGAGGTCCGCTCCGATCGGGAGATCGAGGCAGACGTCCGGGGCCGTCTGGCGAATGACGTTCGCATCGACGATTTCGGCATCGAGGTCGAGGTCGAGGAGGGGCGCGTCGTGCTCGAGGGGGTCGTGGGCAGCCTGGCGGAGAAGCGCCTCGCCTGGAGGGATGCCTGGGTGGAAGGGGTCCGCTCGGTCGTCGATCGGGATCTGGAGATCGAGTGGTGGGCGCGGGACGAGATGCGCCGCAAGGGCCTGCTCGAGCCCCGACCCGACGAGGAGCTGGCAGAGGCCGTCCGAGACGCCTTCCTCTACGATCCGCGCGTCCAGACCTTCCGCCCCGGGGTCCACGTCTCGAATGGAAAGGTCACGCTGGCGGGCGTCGTCGACAACCTCGCGGCGAAGCGCGCCGCCGAGCGGGATGCTCGCAATGTCGTGGGCGTCTCGGCGGTCCGGAATCATCTGAAGGTCCAGCCCGAGGAGATTCCCGACGATGAGACGCTCGAGAGACGAGTCGAGCAGGCTCTGGCCGAGGATCCCTTCGTGGAGGCGGAGGCGGTCAGGGTGGAGGCCGATGCGGGTACGGCCTTGCTCGAGGGCCGGGTGAAGAGCTCCGTCGAGCGG
>CAYXLY010000238.1:0-7254 GCA_964466005.1 uncultured Spirochaetaceae bacterium
TCGGGTCGAATCCACGCACCTCGCTCGGTCGGGGTTTATGAGATGGCCTCTAGCGTCCTGTCCCGGAAGCTTCGCCTGCACTCGGTCGCGTCTGCAGCCCGGCCTCCTGTCGTCCTCGATCCCTCGGCTCGCGGACCCGGGCTCCGGCCGCGGGCTCGAGGACCCGTGCTCAAGGCGTGGTCGGCTGGCCGAAGAGCTCGCGGTTCGCCCGTCTCAGGAAGAGCAGGCCGATGGCCGCGTTGAAGAAGATGAAGAAGTTGTGCTGGACGAAGCCGAAGGTCGTCATCTCTCCCTCGTTTCCCGGAAAGAGGATCACCCAGAGCGTGATGGCGACGCTTCGCATGGGGCCGGGCGTGGCGGCCCCGAAGAAGATCACCGGCAGGTAGCCGAGCATCTCCATGAAGCTCGCCTCGACGCCGAAGAGCCCGAGGGCGAGCGTGTAGACGACGACCGCGGCGAGCAGCGCCGGCGAGCGCAGCAGGACGATGATCCCGTACTGCGAGAGGCGGGCGGCGCGAAAGCTCTTGAAGATCGGGCGGTCGCGCAGGGCGACGCCGCGGCCGAGCGGTCCGCGAAAGAAGAGATGGAATAGCGTGAAGAAGATCGCGGCGGCGCCTGCCAGCCACGGGATCAGATCGAAGACCTCGGGCAGCCTGCCTCGGGTGAAGCTCCAGCCGAGGGTCGCCCAGCCGAGCAGGTAGAAGAACTCGCAGAACATGATGAAGAGCATGCTCGAGCCGACCTCCCAGCCCGGCACGCCGTAGCGTCGATTGAGGTAGAACCCGATGGCGCCCTTGCCGACCTGCTCGTTCAGGATCGAGAGGATGTAGCTGCTGCCTCGGATGGGGAGGATGTCCCGGTAGCGAACGGGGGTGTTGAACCAGGAGACCACCCGCCAGACGACGAGGGAGTCGATGAGGAAGAAGAAGGTCGAGTAGGGGACCATCAGGGCGAGCCACTTCAGCCAGGAGACCCGGGAGAAGATGCCTCCCAGATAGGCGAAGAGCGTGAGGCCTTCGCGGCCGGCTGCGGCGTCGAGCCGGGTGTAGAGATAGCCGAAGCAGACGATCGTGATCGCCCAGGGCAGGGCCTGTTGCCAGAGAGCGCCGCGTCGTTTCGTCGTCGGGTCCGGTCCGGCGGCGGGCGCGGGAGAGGGTTCCGGAGAGGAGGTCGGAGCTTCGGGGCTCATGCGTTCGTTTCGCTCCCGGGGCCGACGTGGTCGGCAAGCGTCGTGTCGAGAGGAGTCAGCTCGATGCCCAGCGCGTCGCAGAACGCCTCGGGATCGACGCGGTCGTCGTGCTGAAGGATGTCGAACATCGGCCGCGTGATCGGCGGTCGCCGGAGGAGCGTGTCGAGGAGGGTGACGCCGAGACGAGCCATCCAATGCGGAATCGACCGGATCTTCGGCTCGTTGCTCCAGAGGCGGGCCGCGCGCAGGACGAGATCCCGGTGGGTCAGGCAGACGGGTCCGCCGGCATCGAGCGCGAGCTCGCGCCCATGGGACGCATCGCCGGCGGCCAGGATCGCGCGGACCACGTCCCTCGCGTCGATCGGCTGCTGAAGCGTTCTCCCGCGCGCCACCAGCCGAACCGATCGCGACCGGGCCTGCGCTCGCAACGAGTCCGACGCCGGGTCGTCTCCGCCCAGCACCATCGGCACGCGCAGGATCGTGGCCGGCGTCCGGTCGTCGAGCAGCAGGGCCTCTGCCCTTCCCTTGGAGGCGAGGCAGGCGTTCTCGGCGTCGGGTCGGGCGCCCAGGATCGAGAGGTACACGATCCGATCCAGGCTCGCGCGAGCGGCTGCGAGAGCGAGCGCATGGCATGTCTGCTCGTGGGCCTCGACATAGCGGGTGTCGGGCGTCTCCTTGATGATCCCCACGAGATGGACCACGAGACGCGCTCCGGCGATCGCGGCCTCCATGTCGTTCGGGCTCGCGTAGTCGACGAGGCGGGCCTCGGGCGCCGGAGAGAGGCCGAGGCCGTCGACGACGGCCCTCGCTCGCTCGGATCGCACGAGGGCGCGGACACCGCTCCGTCCCCGTCGTGCGAGCTCTCCCAGGACCGCTCGGCCCAGCTGCCCGTTGGCGCCGGTCACGACGATCGCCTCTCGGCCGGATTCCATGGGGCCGAGCATAACCGCTTCAGGCGGTCGGGCTCGCGGCTCGACGAAGACGGACGGTCGCGGCGGCGCCGGCGAGGAGCCACATCCAGCCCGCGAGGACGACGAAGGCCGTCGACAGGCTCGTCGCGGTCGCGATGCGTCCGGTCATCCAGGGCACGACGAACCCGCCCAGCGAGCCCAGCCCCGCGGCCAGACCGACGGCGCTGCCGGCGCGACCGGGCAGGGTCGTTCCGGCGAGCGCGATCAGGATCGGGAAGGCACCGCCGAGCGCGAATCCCGTGATCGCCATGACCAGCTCCGGGGTCGCGATCCAGCCCAGGCCGAAGGCCACGATGACGCCGCTGGCTGCGGCGGCCGAGGTGGCGACCCAGCCTGCGCCCGGTGATCGGCGGGAGAGTCCGGCCGAGACCCGGCCCACGAGCAATCCGGTCCAGAACGCGCTGATCGCCGCGTCCCCGCGGACGGGATCGAGCCCCAGCGTCAGCTGGGAGTGACGCGCGACGAAGAGGGTGAAGGCCGACTCGATCCCGACATAGGCGAAGGCCGCGAGACAGACGGCCATCAGCGAGGGCAGGTCCGATCCGCCGGCGCGCACGGCGGTCGAGCGGCGGACAGCCTCCGCAGACGCGTCGGAGGAGGCGGACGCCCCGTTCGCGAGGGAGACGGGAGCGGGCGAGGGGCTCGGAGCCATCCGGGTCGCGAAGGAGGCCAGGGCGATCCCGACGTGGAGCAGCCCTGCCAGCTGGAAGCTCTCGAACCAGAGGAGCCCGCTCGACTCGCGCAGCACTCCGATCACGAGGGGGGTCGACGCGGCACCCAACGTGGCGGTCGCATGGACGAAGAGCATCCTCCGCGAGGCCTGCTCTCCGCCCCGCTCGACGATCTCCGCGTTGAGCAGGGTCTCGTAGAAGCCGGCGCCGACCCCGATGCACGCGGTGTGGACGAGGAGCGCGGCGAAGGAGGTCCAGGGGCCGAGGGTCATCGTCGCGAGGACGACGGCGCCGCAGGCGGCGAGGAAGAGCGGGCGACGCGAGAATCGATCGACCGCGGGCCCGGCGATCAGGATGCCGGCGCCCAGCCCGAGCGAGAGCATCGAGCCGACCAGCCCGAGCCGCTCGTCGTCGATCGTGAAGGCCTCGACGATCTGCGTCGCGTTGGCTCCGAACAGGACGAGAAGCGCGCCGAACCCGAAGAAGGCGGCGGCGGCGAGGCCGGTCATCGCATGGCCGATCTACATCAGGTTCAGTTCGAGCCGGGCGGCATCCGACATCATGTCCACGCTCCACGGCGGATCCCAGACGAGATCGAGATCCACGTCCTTCACGCCGACGACGTTGCGGACCTTCTCCTCCACCTCGGGCGGGAGCGTCTCCGCGACGGGACACATCGGGCTGGTCAGGGTCATGGTCACGTGGACGTGCGCGTCGTCTCCGACCTCGACGCCGTAGACGAGGCCGAGCTCGTAGATGTCCACCGGAATCTCGGGGTCGTAGACGGTCTTCAGCACGGCGACGATCCGATCCCGGATCCGCGAGGCCTCGTCGTCGGTCGCTCCGACGGTCTCACCGGCGGCCTCCGTCGGCTCCGGCTCCGGAGGCGCGGTCGTGGGGTCCGTGGCGAGCGGTGCGCCCTGCGTCTCGATCGTCGTTTCCTCGTTCTGCACGTCCTTCTTCTCCTTCTTGCGGCGTCCCCAGAACATCTGCGTCACTCCGTCCGGACCGTCTCGCCCTCGCTCTCGAGCGCGGAGCGAAGCGCGTGCCACGCGAGCGTGGCGCACTTCACGCGCATCGGGTACTCGCGCACGCCGGCGAAGACGGCGAGCTTGCCCAGCTCCTCGATCGGCGCCTCCGCGCTCGGGGACGAGGTCACCAGGTCGTGAAAGCGGTCGAAGGCCGCGTGGGCCTCCTCGAGGGTCCTGCCCTCGAGCGCCTCCGTCATGAGCGAGGCCGAGGCCTTCGAGATGGCGCAGCCCGAGCCCTTGAACGTGATCTCTTCGATGCGTCCGTCCTCCCCGACCCGGGCGTAGACCGTCAGCTGGTCTCCACAGAGCGGGTTGTGACCGTCGGCCTCGTGGGTCGCATCTTCGAGCACGCGAAAATTGCGGGGCTTCTTGTTGTGATCCAGGATCGTGGCCTGGTAGAGATCGCGGAGATCATCCATCAGCGAAAGAGCTCCTGGGTCTTCTGGAGGGCGGCGACCAGCCGATCGACGTCCTCGTGCGTGTTGTAGAAGGCGAGGGAGGCGCGGGCGGTCGCCGGGACGCCCATGCGCCCCATCAGCGGCTGTGCACAATGGTGTCCCGCCCGGATCGCGACCCCTTCGCCGTCGAGGACGGTTCCGATGTCGTGGGGGTGCGCGTCCTCGAGAACGAAGGAGAGCACGGCCGCCTTCTCCTTGGCCGTCCCGATCAGACGCAGCCCGGGGACCTCGGCCAGTCGCTCCGTGGCGTGGATGAGGAGGGAGTGCTCGTAGGTCGCGATCTTCTCCATGCCGATCGCTTCGAGGTAGTCGATCGCCGCGCCCAGGCCGATCACGGACGCGATGTCGGGCGTGCCCGCCTCGAATTTCTGCGGGACCGGCGCGAAGGTCGTTCCCTCGAAGCTCACGGTCTCGATCATGTCGCCGCCGCCGAGGAAGGGAGGCATCGCTTCGAGGAGGGGGAGGCGGCCCCAGAGGATGCCGGCCCCGCTCGGCCCGAAGACCTTGTGTCCCGAGAAGACGTAGAAATCACAGCCGAGTCCTGCGACGTCGACCGGCTGATGGGGGACACCCTGCGCGCCGTCGACCAGCGTGGTGATCCCGCGCTCGCGGGCCATCGCCGTGAGCGAGCGGACGGGGTTGATCGTGCCGAGCGCGTTGGAGACCTGGGTGAACGCGAGCAGCTTCGTGCGCGGGCCGAGCAGGCTCTCGAGGTGCTCGACGTCGAGCTCGCCCTCGTCGGTCACGCGCGCCACACGGATCTTCGCTCCCTTGCGCTCGCAGAGCATCTGCCAGGGGACGATGTTCGCGTGGTGCTCCATCGTCGTCAGTACGATCTCGTCCCCCGCGGCGATCCCGATCTCCCCCCAGCTGCGCGCCACGAGGTTGATCGCCTCCGTCGCATTGCGGACGAAGACGAGCTCTCGCGGATCCGGCGCCCCGATGAAGCGGGCGACCCGGGTCCGGACCTCCTCGTAGCGCCTCGTCGCCTCGGCCGAGAGGTGATAGACCCCGCGGTGGATGTTGGCGTAGTGGGAGGAGTAGAAGTCGGCCATCGCATCGATGACGGCGCGGGGCTTCTGCGCGCTCGCGGCGCTGTCGAGATAGGTGAGGGGCTGGCCGCGCATCCGGGTCCCGAGGATCGGGAAGTCGGCGCGGATCCGGTCGACGTCGAAGCTCATCGGGCGTCTCCTCTCTGCGTCCTCTCCGAGCCCTTTCGCCGCGCCTTCTCTCGGGCCTTCTGTCTGGAGAGCCGGTCCGAAGGTATGTCCGGCGCGTCGCCTTCGAGCGACGCGAGGCTCTCGTCGACCTGCTCGGCGATCCGCTCTCGGATCGATTCGTTCTCGATGCTGAAGACGATCGACCGGGCGAAGGCGCGGGTCAGGAGGAGTCGGGCCTCGGCGAGGCCGACGCCCCGGGAGCGGAGGAAGAAGAGCGCGTCGGCGTCGAGCTGGCCGGTCGTCGAGCCGTGGCTGGCGCGGACGTCGTCCGCATAGATCTCGAGCTGGGGCTTCGAGTCGACCGATGCGTTCCGCGAGACGAGGAGATTCGGATTGGACTGGCGGGCATCGGTCTTCTGGGCGTCCGGTCGCACGATGACGCGTCCACGAAAGACGCCTTCGGATCGCCCGTCGAGCACGCCTCGATACTCTTCGTCGCTGGTGCAATGGTCGGCAGCGTGGTCGACCGTCGTGTAGTGATCGACGTGGCCGGACTCGCGACCGAGGAAGAATCCACGCAAGCGCGTCTCGGCGCCGGGCTCGACGAGGGTGACCTCGATCTCGCTGCGCGTCAGTCCGCGGCCGAGCGTGAAGACGTGTGAATCGAGTCGGGCATCGCGCTCGAGCCTCGCATGCACGCTCGAGTAGTGGATCCGTTCCGGATCCTCGGCCTGGACCTCGACGAGGTCGATCCGTGCGGCCGGCCCGAGGTGGAGCTCGCTCACGCAGGCCGTGAGACCGGGAGCCGTACCGACCGACTCGAAGGAGAGATGGATCGTGGCCCGGCTCTGCTCGTCCGCCACGACGAGCAGCCTCGGGAAGGCGGCGGCGGCCGAGGCGCTCTCCTCGTCATCCCGCGGCTCCGCGCCGGTCGCGAGGAACCGCAGGCGGATCGGGTCGGCCAGCACGGTCCCTCGTTCGATCAGGAGCACGGCTCCGTCTGCGAGGAAGGCGGTCTGCAGGGCGTCGAGCGCCTGATGCTTCGGATCCGTGAGCTGCCCGAGCCGACCCCGCAGCCGGTCCGGGATCTCGCGCATGGCCTCCGCGAGCGGGAGCAGGCGACAGCCCGAGGGCAGGCCCGCGACGCGGGATCGAGCGGCGTCGTAGGCACCGTCGACGAAGACGAGCTCCGGTCTGCCCTCCACGGCGTCGGGAAAGGAGAGCGGCGCGGACGTCGAGGCCCCGGGCCCCACGCGTCCGAAGCGCATCGCCTGAAGCGGTCCGAGGTTCGTGCCCTTCCAGGCCTCCAGCCGTCGCGTCGGCACCCCCTGCTCACGGAAGGCGGCGAGGCCCTCACTCCGGAGGTCGTCGAGCCAGGCCGCCTCGCCCGGGGACTCGGCGCTCGAAGCGTGGAGCGCGAGCAGCGAATCGAGCGTGTCTCGCGAGGTCTCGTCGCTCATGCCGGGGCTCCCGCCGCGTCGCCTTCCTCGATCCAGCCGTAGCCCTTCTCCTCGAGCTCGAGGGCGAGCTCCTTCCCGCCGGAGCGGACGATCCGACCCCTGGAGAGGACATGCACCCGGTCGGGGATGATGTAGTCGAGAAGGCGCTGGTAGTGGGTGATCAGCAGCATGCCCCGATCGGGAGACCGCATCTGGTTCACGCCGTTCGCGACCACGCGCAGGGCGTCGATGTCGAGACCGGAGTCGGTCTCGTCCAGGATGCAGAAGCTCGGCTCGAGCAGCATCATCTGCAGGATCTCGTTGCGCTTCTTCTC
>CAYXLY010000239.1:0-7253 GCA_964466005.1 uncultured Spirochaetaceae bacterium
CGGCGAACGGTCCGGCGAATAGAGAGTCGGAGATGCGAAGCACGGAGAAGATCATTCCATTCAGGATGGCAGCCCCGCCCCCGGCGCGAATCTCGCGCGCGCGAAGCGCATTGGCTGCAGCGGAAAAGGCTCGTCCCTCGTTCTCGGCCTGCGGATCCAGCTCCCCGTACCGGCTGGCTGCCCGCACCGGCCGCCCGCAGAGGTCCGGAGAAAGCTCCCTCGCACCGAGCGGCGATCGTCTCCAGGCGAGGCGTCCCGAGCAAGGCGCGAGGGACTCTGCAGGGAGTCCAGCCAGCTGGTAGGCACGGGCGGAATTGAACCGCCGACCTCCACCGTGTCAAGGTGGCGCTCTAGCCCCTGAGCTACGTGCCTGAATCCAGCTAAGGCGCCGGTTTGGTTAGCCTTTTACAAGCGATGTGTCAATCATCGATCGATTCCGGGGCGATCACCGGCTGCTCGCCCCCGAATCGCCTCCCCGCGCCTGCCCCCGCGCCTGTCTCCGAGAGAGGCTGTCGCGCCTCGTGGGCGCCGTCGAGTCCTCGCCCTATCGCGCCTCCCGCGCCTCCTCGAGGGAGGGATCCGCCTGCGCATCGAGGGGCATCCAGCGGGCTCGAACCCGCAGACGACCGTCCCCCTCTGCGTCCGGGAGCGGCTCCAGGAGTAGCTGCGGGTCCTCGAAGCGGCTCAGCCAGGCCCGCACCTGCTCGCTTCCGAAGGCGCCCTCGACTGCGAGCAGCTGCCTCGCCGGCGCGAACGCGAGGGTCTGGACACGACGGGCCCCCAGGCCCTCGCGAAGGGCCTCGCGGAACGTCTCCAAAGCTGCATGACGGCGCAGCCCCATCAGCTCCAGACGGACCTCGTTCGAGGGCTCGGAACGGCTCGAAACGATCCAGCCCTCCTGCTCGAGCGCATCCATCACGCGCCCGGCGTCCACGATCACCTCGACGACCACGACGTACTCCGTCTGCACGTCGGGCTCGTCCTCGAAGAGGACCGGCTGCTCGCCCTGGTCCTCGAGGATCCGAAAGCTCCGCGTGTAGGGGAGGACATCCTCTCCAAGAGCCGCGCGCAGGGACTCCTCATCGATCCCCGCCGGCTCCGTCGAATTCGGACCCGGCTCCCGACCGACGTCCAGACGCGGCTCTTCCTCGGGGGCTCCCGCGCCGTTGCCCATCGGGTCCCCCTCCATCCCGGAGGCGCGAGAGGACTCGCCGATCAGCTCGAGCGCCACCCGGGAGACTCCCTCCCAGAGGGCATTCTCGACCGCTGCATCCCGGGCGATCACCTCGGTGCGCAGTGAGTCCCGGATGCCGTAGGTCCCCACGACCTCGACGCGCTGCGGCTCCGCCCGCCCGATCCACGGAATGAGCAGGAGGACACCCACACCCGAACCCATCAGAAGCAGGAGCCAGGCTCCGATCGCCGATCTCATGGCCATCTCCCGTCCCTCGCCCGACCTCATGGCGCCCGCTCGGTGACGGGCCGACCGAAGAGCCGGTCCACCTCGCGGCAGAGCGCGACCGAGGGCGACACGCCCCGGATGCCGCCGACCCCCAGGATCGTCTCGCTCTCGCCGGGAATCGTGATGTGGAGGTAGACCCCGCAATCGCCCCCGTGAGCGGCGAGGAGTCGCTTCAACGCCATCAGGCGGTCCGCCGTCACGTCCGGTGACTGAACCCGGACACGCAGGCTTCCCGACAGCTTCTCCTCGGCGTCCTCGAGCCGGATCACGTCGCGGACCAGGATCTTCGGAGGATCCCCCTCCTCGAGCGTCCCGTGTACGATCAGCGGAATCGGCCCCCGCTCGCCGTCCGCGGCCGTCTCGTCCTTGGCCGCTCGCAGCAGGGCCACGTGCTGCTCGAAGGGCTCCGAGAAGATCACCAGCTCGAAGCCCCCCTCGAGATCCTCGAGCTGTCCGAAGCCCATGCGCTGGCCCCGCTTCGTCCGCGTCTCCCGCAGCCCCGTCAGCAGTCCCCCCACGCGGACCTCGCGTCCGCCCTTTCCTTCGGTCGCGAGCGCCGTCGTGTCGGTGAACCGGGCCAGCAAGGGGGCCACGGCGCTCAGGGGATGGCCCGTCACATAGAAGCCGAGAAGCTCCTTCTCGTGACTCAAGCGCTCCCGCTCGCTCCAGTCGCCCGCCTCGACCAGTCTCGGCTGATCCAGGCCGTCACTGCCCTCTGCGAGTCCGCCGAAGAGGCTCTCCTGACCGACCGCGCGATCCCGCTGCCGCGAGGCCGCTCGCTCGAGGGAGCTGTCGATCGAGGCCCAGACCGACGCCCGGGCGCCATGCAGGGAGTCGAAGGCCCCACACTTCACGAGCGCCTCGACGACCCGGCGATTCACCTTGCGGGCGTCGACCCGGTCCGCGAAGTCGAAGAGGCTCTCGAAGGGCCCTTCGGAGTCTCGCGCCTCGAGAATCGCGTCGATCGCGCCCGCGCCCACGTTCTTGATGCCCGCGAAGCCGAACCGGATCGCGCCGTCGACGACCCCGAAATCCCTCGAGGACTCGTTCACGTCCGGGGGCAGGATCTCGATCCCCTGCTCGCGCACGTGGGCGATGTAGCGCGAGAGCCGATCGTGGTTGGCCGACTCGATCGTGAGCACCGAGGCGAGATACTCGGCCGGATGGTTCGCCTTCAGATAGGCGGTCTGATAGGTGATGTAGGCGTAGGCCGTCGAGTGGGCCTTCGGAAATCCGTAGCCCGCGAACTCGACGATCAGATCGAAGACCCGCCCGGCCTCCGAGGCGTCGATGCCGTTCGCCTCGCAGCCGTCGGCGAAGCGCTTGCGCTGCTCCTGCATCACCTCGGGCTTCTTCTTGCCCATGGCCCGCCTGAGCAGGTCCGCCTCGCCCAGGCTGTAGCCGGCCATCTTCTGGGCGATCTGCAGGACCTGGTCCTGGTAGACGATGACGCCCAGGGTCTCCTCGGTCAGCTCCTCGATCGAGGGATGCAGGTACTCGATCTTCGTCGTCCCGTTCTTCCGTCCGACATAGTCGTCGACCATGCCCGATTGCAGCGGTCCGGGGCGATAGAGCGCCACGAGCGGGATGATCTCCCGAAACGTCCGCGGCTTCAGCTTGAGGACGAGATCGGTCATGCCCGACGACTCCACCTGGAAGACGCCCTCCGTGTCGCCTTCACAGAGCAGGTCGTAGGTCGCCTCGTCGTCCATCGGAATCGCGTTCACGTCGAAGTCTTCGAAGCCCGGCTTGCGTCGGATCATCCGCTCGGCATCCGCCATCAGCGTGAGCGTCTTCAGCCCCAGGAAGTCGAACTTGATGAGCCCGACCCGCTCGACGCAGCCCATGTTGTACTGGGTCATCACGTCGCCCGACTTCGGATCCTTGTAGAGGGGGACCATCTCGATGAGCGGCCGGGTGCCGATCACGACGCCGGCCGCGTGCTTGGAGGCGTGCCGGGTCAGTCCCTCCAGCTTGATCGCGGTCTCGACGAGTCGACGGACCTGTCCGTCCGCGTCCATCAGGGCCCGGAGCTCCGGAGATTGCGCGATCGCGTCCTCCAGCTTGATGCCGAGGACCTCGGGCACGAGCTTCGCGATCCGGTCGACCTCGCCGAAGGACAGGCCGAGGACACGCCCCACGTCTCGGATCGCCGCCTTCGCCTGCAGGGTTCCGAAGGTGACGATCTGGGCGACCTTCATCCCGTCGTAGCGTCCCTCCAGCGAGTCGCTCTCGGGCACCGGCGCGTCGTATCGGTCCGCCACGTAGCGGATCACCTGCTCGCGCCCCCGCATGCAGAAGTCGACGTCGATGTCCGGCATGGAGATGCGCTCCGGGTTCAGGAAGCGCTCGAAGATGATGTCGTACTCGATGGGATCGACGTTCGTGATGTTCATGCCGTAGGCGACCAGGCTGCCGGCCGAGCTGCCGCGGCCGGGCCCGACGGGGATTCCGTTCGCCTTCGCGTAGTTGATGAAGTCGGCCACGATCAGGAAGTAGCCGGGGAAGCCCATCGACCTGATGACCCCGACCTCGTGGTCCAGACGATCGGCGTAGATCTTGCGATCGCCTTCGAAGGGCTCGTCGGGCTCCATGCCCAGCTTCTCGCGAAGCCCGGTCCAGGCCTGCTCCTCCATCACGTCGTCCAGGCTCTTGCCCGCCGGAACCTGATAGTCGGGCATGTGATACTCGTCCATCGGGATCTCGACGTCGCATCGCTCGGCGATCTCCAACGTCGCCTCGACCGCCTGCGGATAGTCGTGGAAGACCTCCCGCATGGCGTCGCCATCCTTCACGTAGAAGCCGTGCCCGTCGAAGCGGAAGCGTTTCTCGTCCGCCACGTTCGCCGCCGTACCGACGCAGAGCAGCACGTCGTGATCGTCGTGGTCGTGCTCTTCCAGATAATGCGCGTCGTTGGTCGCGACCAGGGGCACGCCCAGGTCGTGATGCATCTTGAAGAGCTCCTGGTTCACGACCTCCTGTGCGGGGATGCCGTGGCGCTGGATCTCCAGGTAGTAGCGATCGCCGAAGAGGCGCTGGAAGTCCTCGGCCATGGTCCAGGCCTTGTCCGGCTCGTGGGCGAGGATCGAGCGGGGAACGGGGGCCGAGAGGCAGCCCGACGTGCAGATCAGGCCCTGATGATGTCTCTCGAGGAGCTCCCAGTCGATCCGGGGCTTGTAGTAGAAGCCCTCGAGATAGGCCTTCGAGACCAGCATCATCAGGTTCTGGTAGCCCCGCGCATCCATCGCGAGGAGCAGCAGGTGGTTGATGGCATCGAAGCCGGTCTCCTCCCGCTGCTTCTTCTCTCGATCGAATCGGGAGCCGCCGGCGAAATAGACCTCACAGCCGATGATCGGCTTCACGCCGTTGGCGCGCGCCTTCTCGTAGAACTCGATCGTCCCGAAGAGGTTGCCGTGGTCGGTCTGCGCCACGGCGGGCATGTTCGCCGCCCTGGCCCGCTCGAAGAGGGGGTTGTGCTTGATGGCGCCGTCGAGCAGCGAATACTGCGTGTGCAGGTGGAGGTGGACGAAGGGAGCGGGCACTCGCTACTCCCACTCGATGGTGGCCGGCGGCTTGCTCGAGACGTCGTAGACCACGCGATTGATCCCCGCCACCTCGTTGATGATGCGGTTGGAGATGCGAGCGAGCACCTCGTAGGGGAGATGCGCGAAGTCGGCGGTCATCGCGTCCGTGGACGTCACGCAGCGCACGGCCACCACGTTCTCGTAGGTCCTCGAGTCGCCCATGACGCCCACGCTGTGGACGGGCAGGAAGACGACGAGGGCCTGCCAGATCTGATCGTAGAGACCGGCGGCCCGGATCTCCTGGACCATGATGGCGTCGGCCTCGCGCAGGGGCTCGAGGCGAGCCCGCGTGACCTCGCCGAGGATGCGGATGCCCAGGCCCGGCCCCGGAAAGGGATGTCGCCCCAGGGCCCGGGCCGGCAGCCCGAGCTCTCCACCCACGGCGCGAACCTCGTCCTTGAAGAGCTCCCGGAGCGGCTCGACGAGCTCGAGGCGCATCTCCTCCGGCAGCCCGCCCACGTTGTGGTGGGTCTTGATCGTGACGGACTTCCCCTTCACCGACACGCTCTCGATCACGTCCGGATAGAGCGTGCCCTGGACGAGGAAGTCGACCTCGCCGATCCGGGCCGCCTCCTCCTCGAAGACCTCGATGAAGAGGTTGCCGATGATCCGGCGCTTCTGCTCGGGATCGGTCACGCCGGCGAGTGCTGCGAGGAAGCGATCGGACGCATCGACCGAGACCAGCCGGATGCCGAGCGACTCGCCGAAGAGAGCCTCGACCTCGGCCCGCTCGTTCTTTCGCATCATGCCGTGATCGACGAAGATGCAGGTCAGCTGATCCCCGATCGCCCGGTGGACGAGCGCGGCGGCCACCGAGGAGTCGACGCCTCCCGAGAGGCCGCAGACGGCCCTGCCCTCCCCCACCTGGGCGCGGATCGCGGCGATGGTCTCGTCGGCGAACGAGGCCATCGTCCAGCTCGGGCTACAGTCGCAGATGCGGTAGACGAAGTTCTCGAGCATCTGCACGCCGCCCTCGGTGTGGACCACCTCGGGATGGAACTGGACGCCCCAGAAGGGCCGCTCGTCCGAGCGCACGGCGGCGAAGGGGGAGCCTCCGCTGCGGGCGATGACGCTCATGCCCTCCGGAAGGGAGAGGACGCGGTCTCCGTGGCTCATCCAGACGATCTGGGACGAGTCGAGGTCGAGGCCCTCGAAGAGCGGATCGTCCTCCACGAGCTCGAGGGTCGCGCGACCGTACTCGCGGTCCTCGGCGGCCTCGATCTTCCCCCCGAGCCGATGGACGAGCAGCTGGAGCCCGTAGCAGATGCCCAGGATCGGCACGCCGAGCTCGAGCACCGCGGGATCGAGGCTGGGCGCCTCGTCCTGGAGCACCGAGCTGGGGCCTCCCGACAGGATGATGCCGTCGGGGGCGAACTCGCGGATCACGTCGAGGGAGACGTCCGCCGGATGCAGCTCGCAGTAGACGTGAGCCTCACGGACCCGGCGCGCGATCAGCTGGGAATACTGGGCGCCGAAATCGAGGATCAGGATCCGCGATCCGGTCGCTGAGGGTCGGGGAGACATGCGGGCTGAATCCTCGGAAGCGGAGGTCGGAGGGCATCGGGAGACCGCATCCAGGCGGCGCTCCCAGCCTACTCGAGACGGTAGTTCGGCGCCTCTTTGGTCACGATCACGTCGTGGACGTGGCTCTCCTGGATTCCGGCGGACGAGATCCGAACGAAGCGCGCCCCGGCGCGCAGGTCCGCGAGGCTCGCCGCGCCGCAGTAGCCCATTCCCGAGCGCAGGCCGCCGAAGAGCTGATGGAGCGACTGCGAGAGGCTGCCCCGATAGGGAACGCGGCCCTCGATGCCCTCGGGCACGAGCTTCTCGTTCGAGACCTCCGCCTGGAAGTAGCGGTCCCGGCTGCCGGCGGCCATCGCGCCGAGGGAACCCATGCCCCGATAGACCTTGTAGGAACGGCCCTGGAAGAGCACGACCTCGCCCGGCGACTCGTCGGTTCCCGCGAAGAGCGAGCCGATCATGATCGTCGAGGCTCCGGCGGCCAGGCCCTTCACGACGTCTCCGGAGAACTTGATTCCGCCGTCTCCGATCACGGGCACGTCGGATCGCGAAGCGACCTCGCAGGCGTCCCGGATCGCCGTGAACTGGGGCACGCCGACGCCGGCGATCACCCGCGTGGTACAGATCGAGCCCGGGCCGACGCCGATCTTCACGCCCGAGACCCCGGCCTTGATCAGCGCCTCCGT
>CAYXLY010000240.1:0-7250 GCA_964466005.1 uncultured Spirochaetaceae bacterium
GGGCGGCCGGACGGTCGGCGCCGGGGTCGTCGCCGAAGTCATCGAGTAGGGGAGGTCGTGTCGGACGGCCCGCGCCTGACGCGGATCCAGCCGACACCCGCCTGCCATCGGAAGGCTTCGCCCGTTGCGAATCCTTCCCGCATAGAATGCTCTCGGCCCGAGCAGAGGCGAGAGTGACGGACAAGTTGGAGTGAGGACCCATGGCGGACGCCGCTGCACAGAAGATTCGGATTCGGATGAAGGCCTACGACTACAAGCTCCTCGACCAGAGCGCGGGTGAGATCGTCGATACGGCCGTTCGGACGGGTGCGAGAGTGGCGGGACCGATTCCGCTCCCGACCAACAAGAACAAGTGGACGGTGCTTCGAGGGCCCCACATCGACAAGAAGTCGCGCGAGCAGTTCGAGATCCGCACGCACAAGCGGCTGATCGATATCCTCGACCCGACGCCCCAGACGGTCGACGCGCTGATGAAGCTCGAGCTCGCAGCCGGCGTCGACGTGGAGATCAAGCTCTAGCCATGGCCACGATCGACGTCGTCAATCTCGAGAACCAGAAGGCCGGATCTCTCGATCTGCCCTCGGCGATCTTCGAGACGGAGGTGCGGCCGCATCTCTATCATGCCGAGGTCCGGAGGCAGCTCGCGGAGCGCCGGGCGGGCACCCACAGCACGAAGAACCGAGCCCTCGTCTCGGGCGGAGGGGCCAAGCCCTACCGGCAGAAGGGCACGGGCCGAGCTCGGCAGGGGACGATCCGGGCTCCGCAGTTCGCCGGTGGCGGAGTCGTGTTCGGACCGGTCCCGCGAGGCTATCAGCACAAGCTGCCCAAGAAGGTCCGGCGTGCTGCGCTCTTGTCGGCCCTGTCGCAGCGGGTGAAGGAGGCCGCGCTGAAGGTCGTGGAGGAGCTGGCCGTCGATGGGTTCAGGACCCGGCGGATGGTGGAGATCCTGGACGCGCTCGGGCTTCGAGACCAATCGGTGCTGATCGTGATCGACGAGGCCGCTCCCGAGGTCGAGGCCTCCGCTCGAAACCTGCCGAATGTCGGCGTGGTCCGCGCCGAAGGGCTGAACGTCTACGACATCCTCCGGCATCGGAACCTCCTGCTGACGAAGGCGGCGGTGGCTCGGCTGGAGACGCGGTTGTCCGCGCCGGCGAGACGCGAAGGAGAGGCGGAATGAATCTCCACGACGTGATCCAGCAGCCGCTCATCACGGAGAAGAGCAACATCGCTCGTGAAGAGCAGAACATCGCGACGTTCCGAGTCGACCCCGCGGCGACCAAGCACGAGATCCGGCGAGCGGTCGAGCAGCTCTTCGAGGTGAAGGTCGAGAACGTGAGGACGATGAAGCAGCCCGGCAAGAAGCGCCGGGTCGGGAAATTCGTCGGTCGAAGGCCGGCTTGGAAGAAGGCGATCGTCGAGCTGGCGGAAGGCCAGACGATCGAGTTCTTCGAGGGAGTTTGATCGATGCCGGTGAAGGTCTACAAGCCGACGTCCGCGGGTCGTCGGAACATGAGCGTCTCGGACTTCGGAGAGCTGACGCGCGGGAAGTCGGAGCGGTCCCTCACGAAGGGGCTCGTCAAGAAGTCGGGCGGTCGGAACTCGAACGGTCGCATCACGTCCTTCCATCGAGGAGGCGGGCATCGACGACGATTCCGGCAGATCGACTTCAGGCGCAACAAGGTCGACGTGCCCGCGAAGGTCGCCGCGATCGAGTACGACCCGAATCGATCGGCGAACATCGCGCTGCTCCATTATGCCGATGGAGAGAAGCGATACATCCTCTCTCCGGCAGGTCTGAGCGTGGGCGACACGGTGATGTCCTCGAAGGACGCGGAGTTCCAGCCCGGAAACGCCCTGCCGCTGTCGCGGATCCCGCTCGGCACCCAGGTCCACGCGATCGAGATGAAGCCCGGGAAGGGAGCCCAGCTCGTTCGCTCCGCGGGCACCAGCGCCCAGCTGATGGCCCGCGAGGGCTCGCTCGCGACCCTGCGTCTTCCCAGCGGAGAGATGCGGATGGTTCACGTCGACTGCATGGCCACGATCGGCGAGGTCGGGAATGCCGAGCACGAGAATCAGCGAATCGGCAAGGCCGGTCGGTCGCGGTGGCTCGGGCGTCGCTCCCACACTCGGGGTGTCGCGATGAACCCCGTGGACCATCCGATGGGCGGTGGCGAGGGGCGATCCTCCGGAGGACGGCACCCCTGTACTCCCTGGGGAAAGCCGACCAAGGGACACAAGACGCGGAGCAACAAGCGCTCCGACAAGTACATCATCAAGCGACGCGGCAAGAAGTAAGCGAGGCAGGAAAGCATGGCACGTTCGCTCAAGAAGGGGCCCTTCGTCGACCCGAGCCTTCAGAAGAAGGTGGACAAGATGATGTCGGGTGGAGGCAAGCAGGTCATCAAGACCTGGTCGCGCCGATCCATGATCACGCCCGAGTTCGTGGGTCTCACGTTCCACGTTCACAACGGCAAGCTCTTCATGCCGGTCTTCGTGACGGAGAACATGGTGGGACATCGTCTGGGTGAGTTCGCGCCGACCCGGAAGTTCACGGGTCACGCGAGTGACAAGAGGGTGAAGCGCTGATGGAAGTCAAGGCCGCGCTGAACAACTATCGCGTGAGCGCTCACAAGGCTCGGCTGGTCGCGGACCAGATTCGGGGTAAAGGGGTGGAGGACGCGCTGAACCTCCTGGCCCTCTCGCCGAAGCGGGTGGCGGAGCCGATCGCGAAGCTCCTGCGTTCGGCCGTCGCGAACGCGGAGCAGAAGAACGAGAACCAGCACGCAGGCATCGAGATCGACAGCCTCGTCGTCTCGAAGATCTTCGTGGACGAAGGCTCGAGCCTCTGGCGGATCAGGCCCCGGGCGCAGGGCCGGGCCTCGTGGATCCAGAAGCGGACCAGTCACATCAACGTGGTCCTCGCAGAACGCTGAGTCTTTCAATTTCGCGGCGTCGCGTCGCGAAGGACCACGGCCGCGTCGTGGAAGGGAATCGAGAATGGGACAGAAAGTTCATCCCTACGGCTTTCGGGTCGGAACGCTCTATGGCTGGCAGTCGAACTGGTTTGCCGAGAAGCATTACGCCCAGCAGCTTCACGAGGACGTGAAGATCCGGGAGTTCATCAAGAAGAAGCTGTATCACGCCGGGATCTCGAAGGTCGTCATCGAGCGGACGGGCGAGAAGATCGTGATCAACATCCACACGGCCCGGCCGGGGATTCTGATCGGCAAGAGGGGCGCGGAGGTCGACAATCTCCGCAAGGAGCTCAAGAGCTACACGGCCAAGGACGTCTTCATCAACATCAAGGAGATTCGCAAGGCCGAGCTCGATGCCCAGCTCGTCGCCGAGAACATCGCGACCCAGCTCGAGCGTCGCGTCGCGTTCAGGCGGGCGATGAAGAAGGCCATGATCTCGACGATGAAGTTCGGAGCCGAAGGGATCCGGATCCAGTGCTCCGGTCGCCTGGGTGGCGCCGAGATGGGCCGGCGAGAGTGGTATCGAGACGGCCGCGTCCCGCTGCATACGCTCCGCGCCGAGATCGAGTACGGCTTCGCCGAAGCGCGCACGACCTATGGCGTGATCGGCGTGAAGTGCTGGGTGTTCAAGGGCGAGGTGGGCGATCGCGAGCTGCGACGTGGACCGCTCTCGCAAGATCATCGCTCCGAGGTTCCGAGGTAGGAAATGCTTCAGCCGAAGAAAGTCAAGCATCGCACCATGTTCAAGGGGCGCCTTCGCGGGAAGGCGCTGAGAGGCAACACGCTCGCCTTCGGTGAGTACGGTCTGCAGGCGATGACGTCCGGGTTCATCACGGCGCGCCAGATCGAGGCGGCGCGAATCGCGATGACCCGCCACGTCAAGCGCGGCGGGAAGGTCTGGATCCGCATCTTTCCCGACAAGCCCGTGTCGAAGAAGCCCGCGGAGGTCCGGATGGGCAAGGGAAAGGGCAACCTCGAGGCGTGGGTGGCTCCCGTGAAGCGGGGCCGGGTCCTCTACGAGATGGAGGGCGTGGACCCGCAGATCGCCCGGGAGGCCCTGCGGCTCGCCGCCCACAAGCTGCCGATTCGGACGCGATTCGTCGAGCGGGAGGGCTGATCAGTGAAGGCATTGGAGATCGCATCTCTCTCGGACGCGGAGCTGCAACAGAAGGGGCGGGAGCTCCGGGACGAGCTCTTCAACGCGAAGATCCGGCATCGGACCGGTCAGCTGGAGAACACGGCCCTGCTCGGACGGCTGCGCAAGGACGTGGCACGGGTGGAGACTTTGCTGACCCAGAAGCGTGAGGCGGGTAAGTGAGCGAACGAGGAAATCGACGAACCTTGATTGGGACCGTGGTCAGCAACAAGATGGACAAGACCGTCGTGGTCCGGGTCGAACGACTCGTCCAGGACGAGCGCTACAAGAAGTACATCCGCCGCTACTCGAGATTCATGGCACACGACGAATCGAACTCGTGCACCGAAGGCGATCAGGTCCGGATCATCGAGCATCGGCCGCTGTCCAAGCGCAAGCGATGGAAGGTCCAGGAGACGCTCGACAAGGCGACGACCGTCTGAAAATTCGGAGCCGATGGATGTCTTCGTGATGAACCTGCGCGCTGTGTGCGCGAGGGCATCCGGAGCGGCTCCAGGGGAAAGAGATGATTCAAGCTGAATCGACATTGCAGGTGGCGGACAACTCGGGCGCGCGCAAGGTGAAATGCATTCGCGTGCTCGGGGGTTCGCGGAGGCGCTTCGCCTCGGTGGGCGACGTGATCGTCGTCGCCGTGAAGGAAGCGATTCCGAACGCGCGTGTGAAGAAGGGCGAGGTCCGGCGAGCCGTCGTGGTGCGGACGAAGAGGGCGATCTCCCGTCCCGACGGGAGTCACATCCTCTTCGACGAGAATGCAGCCGTGTTGATCAACAAGGAGAAGGAGGTGGTCGGCACCCGCATCTTCGGCCCCGTGGCGCGAGAGCTGCGAGGCGCGGGCTTCATGAGGATCGTTTCACTCGCTCCGGAGGTTCTTTAGGTCATGGTGGAAGCGCTGCCGAGACTGAGAGAGAGGTATCGGGATACGATCGCGCCCGTTCTCCGCGAGGAGTTCGGGTACCGCAACGTGCACGAGATCCCGAGGATCGAGAAGGTCGTCGTCAACATCGGCCTCGGAGAGGCCACGACCAACCCCAAGCTCCTCGAGCGTGCGATGGAGGAGCTGTCCCGGATCACCGGACAGAAGCCCGTCCTGCGCCGGGCCAAGAAGAGCGTTTCGAATTTCCGTCTTCGGGAAGGGCAGGCCATCGGCTGCAGCGTGACCCTTCGCGGCGCCCGCCAGTGGGAGTTCCTCGATCGCCTGCTGAACGTGGCGCTGCCGCGGGTGAGGGACTTCTCGGGAGTGTCGGCGAAGGCCTTCGACGGGAGAGGGAACTACACGCTCGGGCTCGCCGAGCAGACCATCTTTCCCGAGGTGGACTACGACAAGGTCGAGAAGGTGACGGGCATGAACGTCACCGTCGTCACGACCGCAAAAACCGATGCCGAGGCGAAGTCGCTGCTGACCCACCTCGGTGTTCCTTTTCGTCGCTAGCCAGGCGCCCCGGGCGGGAATGCCGGGGCCGAAGGCAGGAATGGCAGGGAGAAGCACACCATGATGACCGATCCGGTCGGTGACATGCTGGCGAGAATTCGAAACGCGGGCGGCGCGCGGCATGCGGAGATGACGTGTCCGGCATCGAAGCTGAAGCTCGCGGTCGCGAAGGTGTTGAGCGCGGAGGGCTTCGTCGGCGGCGTGAGTCTGGGCGGCGACGAGAAGAAGCCCACGTTGACCGTCGAGCTCCGCTACCAGGACGACGGCCGCTTGATGATCGAGGGGATGCGGCGAGTGAGCACGCCCGGTCGACGGATGTACGTCGGAGCCGAGGACGTGAAGCAGGTTCGAGAGGGCCTGGGAATGGCCGTTCTCTCGACGTCCCGAGGCGTGATCTGCGACCGTGATGCGCGCGAGCAGAAGATCGGCGGCGAAGTGATCTGCGAGGTCTGGTAGGCAATGTCCCGAATTGGCAAGCAGGTGATTCGAATCCCGGACGGCGTGACGATCGACCTCGCGGAGGGTGAGATCCGGGTGAAGGGGCCGAAGGGCTCCCTGAGCGGAGCGGTGCCCGAAGGCATCTCGGCCAGGGTCGACGAGGGCGCATTGATCTTCGAGCGCCCGGACGAGTCGAAGCCCAGCCGGGCTCGGCACGGGCTGGCCCGAGCGCTGGCGAACAACATGGTGGTCGGCGTGAGCGAAGGCTTCCGCCGGGGGCTCGAGATCGAGGGCGTCGGCTACCGGGCCGAGATGAAGGGCAGCGTGCTGAACCTGCTCCTGGGATTCTCCCACCCCGTGGAGATGCAGGTCCCGGACGGCTTGTCCGTGTCGGTCGAAGGCAACACGAAGGTGATCGTCGAGGGGGCGGACAAGCAGACCGTCGGGCAGTTCGCCTCGGACCTGCGTTCGCTGCGTCCCCCGGAGCCCTACAAGGGCAAGGGCGTTCGCTACGAAGATGAACGAATCCGCCGCAAGGTCGGCAAGGCAGGCTCCTGATCCGGACGCGAGGGCGTCTCTCGAGGAGTCATCCCGAGGAGTCCGCTCGCGGAGGCAGGTCGAGGAGACCGGAATCGAAATGAAGAAGAAGATCTCGAATACGAAGCGTCGGATGTGGCAGGCGCGGAAGAACCGGACGCGGACGGCTCTGGACCGCAGCGATCGGGTCCTGCTCACCGTCTATCGAAGCGGCAAGCACACCTACGCCCAGCTCGTCGAGAACGAGACGGGGCGGACGCTCGCGGCTGCTTCCACGCGGGACCGGACGATCGCGGGAGAGGGGTCGACGAGCAACGTCGACGCCGCCAAGAAGGTCGGTGCGGCCATCGCACGGATCGCGAAGGACAAGAGCATCGATCAGGTGGTTTTCAATCGAAACGGGTTCCTCTACCACGGTCGTGTGAAGGCCGTGGCCGACGGTGCACGCGAGGCGGGGCTTCAGTTCTGACATGGCAAACGTGATTCAATCCTCGACCCTGAATCCGAACGACTACGAGCTGAACGATCGGGTCATCTACATCAATCGCGTCTCGAAGGTCGTGAAGGGCGGTCGCCGCTTCAGCTTCAGCGCGCTGGTGGTCGTCGGTGACGGACAGGGCGTCGTCGGGGTCGGACTCGGCAAGGCGGGAGAGGTGCCGGAGGCGATCCGCAAGGGCGTCGAGAAGGCCCGGAAGTCGCTCATCCAGATCCCGCT
>CAYXLY010000241.1:0-7170 GCA_964466005.1 uncultured Spirochaetaceae bacterium
TGGGGAGCAGACGAGCGTGAAGCACGACGTGCGCATGCGCGGATTCGTGGAGCGCGTCGACGTGGAGGAGGTCGAGTCCTGGCTCGCCGCCGAGGCCCGTCCGCTCTCCGCCGAGACGGTCCCGCTCCTCGAATGCATCGGTCGCGTGCTGGCTCGGGAGGTGCGCTCCGAGGTCGACGTCCCGGGCTTCGCCCGCGCAGCCATGGACGGCTATGCGATTCGCGGGGAGGAGAGCTTCGGCGCTTCCGGCTACGACCCCGTCCGTCTGGGGGTGGCCGGGCTGTCGCTCCCCGGAGCGCCCTACGAGGGCTCGCTCGAGCCGGGGCGGGCGGTGCGGATCATGACGGGCGCGCCGGTTCCGGAGGGCGCCGACGCCGTGGTGAAGGCCGAGGTCTGCGAGGAGCAGGACGGCTTCGTCGAGATCTCCGAGGCCGTGCCGCCGCGCAAGAACGTCGGGGCCGTCGGTGAGGACATCGCCCGGGGCGAGGTCGTCTCGAGCGCCGGGAGGCGGCTGCGACCCCAGGATGCGGGCGTGCTCGCGTCGATCGGGATGGCCGAGATCGACTGCATCCGCGCGCCGCGCGTGCGGCTGGTCGTGACGGGAGACGAGCTGCTGCCGGCCGGCTCCCGCCCCCGCGGCGCGCAGATCGTCGACAGCAACTCCGTCGTCTTGCGCGGGCTGATCGCGCGCGACGGCGGCCGGACGCTGCCCTTCGAGATCCTGCCCGACGTCCCCGAAGCGATTCGGGAGGCGATGGCGGACCCCTCGGCCGACCTCGTGCTCGTCTCGGGCGGCACCTCCGTCGGTCAGGAGGATCACGCCCCGCGGCTGCTCTCGGAGCTCGGAGAGCTCGTCTTCCACGGGGTCTCGATGCGCCCCTCGAGTCCGACGGGGCTGGGTCGGATCGGGGAGCGCTTCGTCTTCCTGCTGCCCGGCAACCCGGTGAGCTGTCTCGCCGCCTACGAGTTCTTCGCCGGCCCGACGATCCGGGCCCTCGGCGGGCGATCCCGGGCCTGGCCCCATCGGCGGGTCGAGCGGCCGCTCGCGCGCAAGATCGCCTCCGAGGTCGGTCGGACGGACTACGTGCGGGTCGCGATCGAGGACGGACGCGCGGTCCCGCTCGCGACGGCGGGCGCGTCGATCCTGTCCTCGACCGTGCGCGCCGCGGGCGCCGTGATCGTCCCGCGAGAGCTCGAAGGCATGCCGGAGGGCGAGCCGGTGGAGATCCTCCTCTACGACGACGAGCCCGCGGCGGCACCCTTCGGCGAGGAGGCGAAGCCGACATGAGGCAGAGCCAGTTCCTCGAGGTGCTCGACCGGGACGAGGCCGAGCGTCGCTGGCGCGCGGTCGTCCGCGGCGACACCCTCGCCGCCGAGATCGTCCCGCTCGCAGGGGCGCTCGGACGCGTGCTCGCGGAGGACGTGCGCTCTGCGGTCGACGTCCCTGGATTCGATCGCGCGAACATGGACGGCTTCGCGGTGCGCTCCGCGGATACCTTCGGCGCCACCGAAGAGGAGCCCGTGCGGCTGCGACTGAACGACGAGGTGCTGGCGACGGGCATCGCGCCGAAGGTCGAGGTCGTCGCCGGCACCGCGACCACGATCGCCACCGGCGGCATGCTGCCGCGAGGCGCGGATGCCGTGGCGCCGGTCGAGGTGACCGACGCGGAGCCCGGGACCGCTCCGGGCGATCCGGGCTCGGTCCTCGTTCGCGCGGCGCGGACGCCGGGGGCGGCCGTCTCCTTCGCAGGCACCGACATGGGTCGCGGCGAGACGGTGCTCTTCGCGGGCACGCGGCTCACCTCGCGCGAGACCGGTCTGCTGGCGGCCATCGGTTGCTCGTCGATCGCCGTCGTGCGCCGGCCGCGGGTCGCCATCCTCTCGACCGGCGACGAGATCGTCCAGCCGGGCGAGCCGATCGGTCCGGGCCTCGTGTACGACAGCAACGGGCGCATCCTGGCGGACGCGGTGAGCGAGCTCGGCGGCGATCCCGTCTTCCTCGGCGCCTTCCGGGACGACGTCCCGGCTCTGCGCGACGCGCTCCGGGAGGCGCTGGTCGAGGCCGACCTCGTCCTGCTCTCGGGCGGCACCTCGAAGGGCGAAGGCGACCTGAACGCGACCGTGGTCGGCGAGCTGGATCCCGGCATCCTCGTTCACGGCGTCGCCCTCAAGCCGGGCAAGCCGATCTGTCTCGCGGCCCACGGCGAGAAGCCGGTCGTGATCCTTCCCGGCTTCCCGACCTCCGCGATCTTCACCTTCCACGAGTTCGTCGCCCCGCTGCTCCGCGACCTCGCCGGGCTGCCCGCCGCGTCGCGCGAGACGCGCAGCGCCCGGCTCGCGGTGAGGACGCGAAGCGAGCGCGGACGGCTCGAGTACCTGCTGGTGGGGCTGGTCGAGGGAGAGGGCCGCAGGCTCTCGGCCTATCCGATGGGCAAGGGGAGCGGCAGCGTCACGAGCTTCAGTCGCGCCGACGGCTTCGTCCGCATCGACCGGAACACGGAGCAGGTCGAGGCGGATACGCCCGTCGAGGTGACGCTGATCGGTCGCGAGGTCCCGGTCGCCGATCTCGTCGTGATCGGGAGCCATTGTGCGGGGCTCGACCTGATCGCGAGCGCGCTGTCGCGCCAAGGCCTGCGCGTGAAGCTGCTCGCAGTGGGAAGCCAGGGCGGACTCGCTGCGGCGCGGCGCGGGGAGTGCGATCTCGCCCCGATCCATCTCCTCGACTCCGACAGCGATCGCTACAACGAGCCCTTCCTCACGGAGGACCTCCGCCTCGTGCCCGGCTATCGCCGCATGCAGGGCGTCGTGACGCGACCGGAGGAGTCGCGCCCGATCGAGGCGCTGCTCGAGGATCCGCAGGTGCGCATGGTCAATCGCAATCGGGGCGCGGGCACCCGGATCCTGATCGATCGACTGCTCGAAGGACGCCGACCGCCCGGCTACGCCTACGAGCCGCGCTCGCACTACGCCGTGGCCGCCGCCGTCGCGCAGGGCCGGGCGGACTGGGGGGTGACGATCGAGACCGTGGCCCGGGAGGCCGGGCTGCGCTTCGAGCCGATTCGCGCGGAGGAGTACGACTTCGTGATTCCCGTCGCCCGCTGGGATCGTCCGGCCCTGCGCCTGCTGCGCGGGTGGCTCGAGGATCCCGACTCCGCGCTCCGGAGGACGCTCGCCGGAGCGGGCTTCCGGACGGACTGAGTCGCTCGGGAGGAGGATTCGGGCACGGATCCGCTCGGGAATCTCCCGGATCGCAGGGCTCCCGGTTTCGCCCGATCGAATGCCGGAGTCCATGGGTCGATGAGGAGAGGGGGCCCCTTCGTGGTCCGGGGAGGCGCGCGCGAGCCGCGATGGAGAGCAAGGGGCTCGAGGAGGGGGGGACGGATCCGCCCGGAGATCGGGGAGCCGGAGCCGGCGAGGAAGCCAGGGCGCCCCGATCCATCTCCGAGACGGCCGCTGCCCACTCCCGCCCCGAGGATCTCCTCGAGGTGCTCCGCGTGCTCGCCGACCTCGGGTCGGATTGCGCCTTCGTCGTCCGGCGGGATCCGGGCGGCCGGTGGATCCGCGAGTGGGCCGGCGGATCGCTCCCCTCGCTGCCGGGAGTCGAGGATGTGGGAGCCGGTCCGGAGGCCTGGCAATCCTTCGTGCTGGCGGAGGATCGGGAGATCGCGGTCGCGCACGTCGAGAAGGCGCTCGCCCGAGGCGCCTCCCGCGCCGAGTACCGGATCCGCGTTCCCGGCGCCGAGACGCGCTGGATCGAGAGCTCGCTCCGGTCGGTCCGCGAGGGGGCGCGGAAGGACACGATCCGGCTCTTCGGAGCCATCCGCGACACGACCGTGCGTCGCTCGACCGAGGACGCGCTGCGCAAGAGCGAAGCGCAGTACCGAGCCCTCGTGGACCAGGCCTCCGACGCCATCGTGGTCATCGACGGAGAGGGCCGGGTCCTGGCCAGCAACCCGGTGGCCTGTGATCTCTTCGGCCTGACTCGCGAGGCGCTCCACGCCCGCTCGATCTTCGAGCGGGCTCATCCGGACGACCTCGAGCGAGATCGCCGCGCCCTCCAGGATCTCGATCCCGCCGCGACGCTGCGCGTGGTGCGGCGCGTCGCGGGTGCGACGGGCTGGGTCTGGGTGGAGATCTCCGCCCGACGGCTCCAGGACGGGCGCATCCAGGCGATCCTGCGAGACATCACCACCCGGATGGAGGCGGAGCAGCGGATCCGGAACCTCGCCTACTTCGACTCGTTGACGGGGCTGCCCAACCGCGAGCTCTTCAGGCAGAAGCTCGAGCAGGCGCTCGAGCAGTGTCGGCGGGACGACAGGCAGCTCGCGCTCCTCTTCCTCGACATCGATCGCTTCAAGCAGATCAACGACTCGCTGGGCCACTCGAGCGGAGATCTCCTGCTGCAGCAGGTCGCCGAGCGACTCCGCTCGATCCTGCGCGGGAGCGACGCCGTCGGGCGGACCCTCTCGGAGGCGTCGAAGGCGCTTCATGCGGACGACTCCGGGCCGGTCTCCCGTCTCGGAGGCGACGAGTTCACGATCCTGATCCCGGGACTCGAGCACTCGCAGGACGCCGCACGGGTCGCGCGACGCGTGCTGCATGCGCTCTCCCGGCCCTACTCGATCGCGTCGCAGGAGGTCTTCGCCGGCGGCAGCATCGGCCTCGCCGTCTGGCCCGACGACGGCGAGACGAGCGAGGCGCTGCTTCGCGCCGCGGACACGGCCATGTACGCCGCGAAGAATCGCGGTGGCAACGTCTACGAGTTCTTCAACGCCACGATGAACCAGAGCTCGACCCGACGTCTCGAGCTCGAGACGCGAATGCGTCATGCGCTGGCTCGCGAAGAGTTCAGCCTGGTCTACCAGCCGATCCTGGACTCGCGGACGGGTCGCGTCGCAGCGGTCGAGGCCCTGCTCCGGTGGCGCGACTCCGATGGACAGGTCGTCGGCCCGGACGAGTTCATCCCGATCGCCGAGGAGACGGGCCTGATCGTCGAGCTCGGCCACTGGGCTCTCGAGACGGCCTGTCGACAGGTCCGGGCCTGGCAGCGAGCGGGCTTCGACCCGCTCCGCCTCTCGGTGAACGTCTCCGTCCATCAGCTCCGCCGTCTCGGCATGGCGAGCCGCCTCGAGCAGGTCCTCTTCGAGTCGGGGCTGCCCGCCGAATGCCTCGAGCTCGAGATCACGGAGAGCTCGATCCTCGACGGAGACCCGACGCTCATCGCCGCGGTGGGCGAGATCTCGGAGCGGGGCGTGGGCTTCGCGCTCGACGACTTCGGCACCGGCTACTCGTCGCTCTCCGCGCTGCAGCGCTTCCCGATCGATCGCCTCAAGATCGATCGCAGCTTCGTCGCAGGAGTCGGATGCAATCGGAGCGACGAGGCGCTGGTCTCGGCGATCGTCGCGCTCGCCAAACGGCTCGACCTGCGCGTGGTCGCGGAGGGCGTCGAGACCGAGCCGCAGGCTCGCTTCCTGCAAGCGCTCGGCTGCGACGAGCTGCAGGGCTACCTCTTCGGGCGGCCCGTCGAGGCCGGGCGCTTCGAGGGCACTCTCGAGGCGTCCGGGCGGGGGGTGCCCGAGCGGAGCACGGGCGGGCGGCGGGAGAAGCCCCTGGAATCGACGACGGGTCCAGACGGTCCCGGCGTTGCCGGCCCCGAGGGCAAAAGGTAATTTCGGGAGAGCTCATGGACGATCCCAGCCCACCCCGCAGACCCGATCCAAAGGCCCTGGCGTCGCGTTCCGGCGACGCCCTCTTCCGTTCGGCCGCTTCGAACGCGTCGACCGCGACGGCCTTTCCTCGCCGATTCCGCTTCTCGCATCCGGGTGCGCGCTCTCGCCGTGATCCGTTCTCCCTGGAGGTGTAGATGTCGATCATCGGCTCCCTGCTGATCATCGTCGCGTGTCTCGCGGCCTCGGCCTTCTTCTCCGGCAGTGAGACGGCCCTGTTCCGGCTTCGATCGCACGACCTGGAGGGCGAGGGCAAGGACTCTTCGACGGGTCCGGCCGACGTCGCGGTGCGCGATCTGACCTCCTCCTCGTCCCGGCTGCTCGTGACGATCCTGCTCGGCAACAACGTCGTGAACATCCTCGGCGCGTCGGTGGCCTCGGGGCTGGCGATCCATCTGCTGGGCGTCGAGGCGGGAATTCCGGTCGCGACCTTCGTGATGACCGCGCTCGTGCTGATCCTGTGCGAGATCCTCCCGAAGGCCGTGGCAGCCCGACATCCCCGAGGCGTGTCCCGCGCCGTCGGCCTTCCTCTCTATCTCTTCCACCAGATCCTTCGTCCGGTCCACGGTCTCTTCGATCGGGCGATCGAGCCGCTGGTGCGGCGCGTGACGGGGGGCGTCGACGCAGACGATTCCCTGGGCTCCGAGGAGGTCCTGCGGCTCGCGCGCGAGGCGCTCGCCGACTCCGAGGATGCCGGCTCGCCGCTCGCCATCATCGGCGCGACCTCCGCGGCGGCGGAGATGGACGTCTCCGAGATCATGGTGCCGCGCACCGAGATCGAGGCCTATCCCACGGATACGCCGGTCTCCGATCTGATCGAGATCATGCTCGAGGGCCGCTACACGCGCGTGCCGATCTACGAGGACTCGATCGATCACGTGCTCGGCGTGATTCACCTGAAGGACTTGATGAAGCTGGCGCGCGCCGATGGAAAGGAGCTCTTCGGCATCCTGAAGCCCGTGCTCCGGGTTCCCGAGCGCAAGCCGATCCTGCGGCTGCTCACCGAGATGCAGCGCGCATTCTGTCATGTCGCCCTCGTGAAGGACGAGTTCGGCGTGACCCAGGGGCTCGTCACGCAGGAGGACATCCTCGAGGAGATCGTGGGCGAGATCCGCGACGAGTTCGACTCCGAGGAGCTGCTCACCATCCGCAAGCTGCGCGATGGCAGCTACGAGGCGCTGGGGCGGATCAAGGTGCTCGACTTCAACCGGGAGACCGGCTGGCAGGTCCCTGCCGAGAAGGGCGACACGATCGGCGGCCTCATCTTCAACACGCTCGAGCGCGCCCCGCGCAAGGGAGAGTGGGTCTCCGTGCCGCGCTACCGGCTGGAATGCACCGACGTCTCCGGTAGCCGCATCACGCGGGTGCGCATCGTCGAGGATCTCGATTCCGATCGCGAGGACGAGGCCGGCTTCCGCCGCCCCTCTTGAGCCGAGCCCGAGCC
>CAYXLY010000242.1:0-7136 GCA_964466005.1 uncultured Spirochaetaceae bacterium
CGAGTCGCTGAACGTCCGCGGCGCCTGGCTGCACGTCGCCAGCGACACGCTGGCCAGCGTGGGCGTCATCCTGGCGGGCGCCGGGATCTGGCTCCTCGGCTGGGTCTGGCTGGATCCGGGCGTCTCCCTCGTCGTCAGCGGCCTCGTCCTCGCCTCGGCCTGGAACCTGATCCGGGAGGCCCTCGACGTCCTGATGGAGGCGATGCCGGGACATCTCGACCCGGAGGAGATCCGAGGCCTCCTGCTCGAGACCCCCGGAGTCTCCGACCTGCACTGCCTCCACGTCTGGACGATCGGCAGCGGCGAGGTCTCGCTCTCCAGCCATCTGGTGATCGAGCCCGAGAGGGATCCCGAGGCGATCCTCGAGAACGTCCGAGACGCGCTCGAGGAGCGCCTCGGCATCGAGCACACGACGATCCAGCTCGAGCCGGAGGAGCCGACCCTCCCAGGACGGTCGGCCTGTCGCGAGAGCTGCGAGGTCCTCTCCGTCCCCGGCTGATTCCGCCCGGCAGGCGAGCCCGCCCCGTCGAGGGCCCGGCCGCAGACCGCCCGCGGCCGCCCAGTCCCTCGAGACGACGTTCCGGACTCCAGGTCAGGGGCCTCGCTCTGGCCCGAGAGCCAATCTGACGTTAACGTCAGTACTGACATGTCCGTCAGTGAACCGCTCCCCCAGCCTGCCGAGACGGTGTCTCTCAGACCGTCGCCTGATCTCCGTGACCGCGCCGAGTCGCAGCGGCCCCGATCCGAGCGCACGCGTCGCCGCCTGCTCGAGGCGGGCCGGGAGCTCTTCGGCGGAAGTGGCCCCCACGAGGTGACGAGCCACGCGATCGCCGCCCGGGCCGGCTATGCCGCCGGGACCTTCTATCTCCACTTCAAGGACAAGCTCTCGCTCTTCCGGGAGCTCGCCGAGGAGGCCGCCTCCGAGCTCGAGAGGCGCCTCGAGCGGGCGGCCGATCGCGAGTCCGCGCCCCCGGCCGTCATGCGCGCCCAGGCCGAGGCGCTCGCGGGCTTCGCGCAGGAGCATCGCGATCTCCTGCGCATCGTCTTCCATCCCGGCAGCGAGGCCGCCGACGTGGGAGCGGGCATCCTCGAACGGCTGGCGCTCGGCGTCAGCACGCGACGGCGTGAGGCCCTGGACTCCGGACTCGCCTGCGACTGCCTGCATCCCGAGGTCCTGGCCCAGGCCGTCGTCGGATTGTGGGCCCACGTGCTCGCCTGGTGGTCCGAAGATCCGATGCGGGTCTCGCGCGAGGATCTCGTCCGAACGCTCACCCACTTCCAGCTGCACGGAGACGGCCTCGAGTCGGGCGCCTGCTGCAGTCTGTCCCCAGAAGAGGATTCCCCATGACCGAACGCCACATCACCTACGACCCGATCTACAACACCGTCGATCGAGACGACTTCGACTCCCTGATCGAGGTCGATCGCTATGCCGACCGCACGGATGCCTTCAACGAGATCATCGCGTCCACCGTGGATCATTTCTGGGACCCGACCGATGCCCGCTACGTGGACTTCGACTCCGAGCCCCTCGACCTCGCCGAGCAGACGATCATGCCGATGGACTTCACGATCGAGCTGAAGACCGCGGTCGCCGACAAGCTCGACGAACGGCAGAAGATCCGACTCGCCAACCAGAACACGCGCTTCATCCTCTCCAGCATCCTGCACGGCGAGCAGGGGGCGCTGTCGCTCTCGGCGAGCCTCACCCAGATCCTGCGCGATCCCGGCGCTCAGGAGTACGCCTCGAACCAGACACGGGAAGAGGCGCGTCACGTCACGGGCTTCTCGCGCTACATCGGCACGCGTTGGGGCACGCCGCTCGCGTCCGGTCCGACGATCCGGAACCTGCTCAACGAGATCGTGAAGTCCGGCGCCGTCTACAAGAAGCTGGTCGGCATGCAGATGCTGATCGAAGGACTCGCCATGGGGGCCTTCGCCACGCTCCAGCGCGAGACCCATGACCCGCTGCTCCGGCGGCTCATCCACTTCACGATGTCCGACGAGGCCTTCCATCACAAGTTCGGGAAGATCTGGGCCGACCGCACGATTCCCAAGCTGAACGAGGAAGAGCACGAGCACGTCGAGATCTGGGCGGCCGAGGCCTTCCAGGTCCTGCTCTTCAACCTCGTGAACGCCGAGCAGAAGCAGGAGATCTACCGGGAGTTCGATCTCGACTGGCAATGGGTCCGCGCGGCCGTGCTCGAGGCCTTCGGCGACGAGGAACGGCGCCAGCAGATGACCGAGAACACGAACATCTTCCGCGTGCTCATCAAGACGCTCCTGAAGGCCGGCATCATCACCGATCGCACGAAGCCGGTCTACGCGGCCTGGGTCGACATGGAAGAGCTGGCGGGCGAGGCGGACGAGGTCGCCGGCGCCGACGTCGCGGAGCGCGCCATGGAGGAGCTGAAGCAGATCAATCAGGGGCGTCAGAAGATGGGCGCCCGCTTCCGCGCCCACTGAGCCGGGGGATCGCGGCGCCCGCCTCTCTCGCGTCCCGGGCGCCTCCGGACTCGCGTCCCGGGCGCCTCCGGACTCGCGTCCCGGGCGCCTCCGAAATCCTCGGGCCTCCTCTGGGATCCTCGGGCTTCCTCTGGCTTCCTGCGCGAGTGCCCCTTCGGGAAAGGGGCGCTCGCGCTCCGCGTCCTGCACCCCTCGTCCATGCGCAGACTCCGGCCTAAGACCTCGCCGGCTCAAGCCCTCCGCGATTCCTGCCGATGAGGCCGGCACGTCGTGAGCCACCGAGAGGCGCCCCTTGCCGTCCGAGATGCCGTCCGAGACCCCTTCCCGAGCCCGAGCCCTCCGATCGTCGGAGAGCCGGCGTCGCCGAGCACCTCTAGCCGGCGAGGCTCCCGACGAGGCGCACGCGCTCGCCGCCTTCGAGCTGCTGGCCGATCCGGACACGATCGCCGGTCGCGCGACCGCCCCGCAGCCTCCGGCCGTCGGGGAGCCGGATCCAGGGAGCGCGAGGGAGGGCGCCGACTCCGATCTCGAGCGTCCCGATCGGCGGAGAGCCGAGAGGGTGGCCTCCCGGACCGGATCGCCGACAGGCCCCGCCGTGCTCGGGCCCGACCCGACCGAGTCTGCCCGGCTCGACGTCGCCGCCGCCACCCGTCTCGCCGAGGAGGCGCATCGCCGCCAGAGAGCGACCCGGGCTGCTCTCGAGGCGGAACGCGCGGCGCTCGCTGCGCCGGACTCCCGTCTCCGCCCGACGTCCACGGACCCGGCGCCGGCCCCGGCGCTCCCGGTCCCGTCCTCGACACCGGCTGCACCCGAGCCGGCCGACGAGCCGCCCCTGGGCTGGACACGTCATCCCCTGGTGTCTGGCGAGCTGCCCTCTGCAGAGCAGATCGAGGCCGCCGACGAGCGCGCCTGCGAGGTGCCTCCGCGACGCGAGGCCACCGGCGCGCCCGAGACGGAGATCGCGAGCGACGCACCCAGAGCGCTGCAGACCGCCCTCGACGAGGCGCAGACCGAGCTGGATCGGCTCCGGCGACGTCTGGCCTCGAACGACCTCGAGCTCGAGGCGCGCGAGGCGGAGCGGCAGGTCCTGCGTCAGACCCTCGTCGATCGGGAGCGGGAGATCACCGTGCGCGGCGAGCAGCTCGAAGAGGTCACGACGCGGCTCGAGAGCCAGACCCGGATCCTCGACGACCTCCGGAGCGAGCTGGCTCACGAGAGAAGGCGACACCAGCGCGCGCAGGAGATCCTGCAGAGCCTTCGCCGTACGCTGACCGACGTCGTCGATGACGCGCTCGAGTCCCCGGGTGAGCACGCCCTCCTCCAGACCCCGCTGGCGCCTGATTCGACGACGGAGAGGCTCCGCCCGGCAAGCTCCGCTCTCCCTCCCGATCTCCCGCCCGATCCCTCCCACGCGGTGCCTCGGGCGGTGCCTCGGGCGGTCCCTCACGAGCCCCCCGACGAGCGCCCTCGCCGTACGGAGTCCGGCGCGCGGATTCCCGGCGACGCGATCGCGTCCGAGCTCTTCGACGCCTGGCAGGACGATCAGATCCGACGGCATTTCGGCCCTCTCGGGATCGATTCTCTGGTCGACCTGCTGCGAGAGCCGCTCGCCCGCCGTGCTCGATCCTCGGATCCCGAGATCCAGATCCTCCTTCTCGGCCGGGATGCCTGGCGGCAGGCCGTCGAGCTCGCGGCCGGCCTCCTCCAGGGAGCCCCTCCGCCCTTCGTGATCCACGTGGCCGACCCGACCGATCCCGACGCCGATGGGCTGTACCGCATCGGGGCCGAGAATCCCCTTCGAGAGCTTCTCCGTCCCAGCGCCGCACCGCAGACGCCGGAGGCACTCTCCGCGCTGCTCGCCTCGACCGGCGCGCAGGTCGTCGTCTCCCGACACTTCCTCTCCGAGCTCGCCGAGCCGGCCCCCTGGCTCGACTCGCTCGCCGGCGCGCATGCGGCGGGCTCCGCGTTGCTCTTCGCGGAGCGGACCGGGGTGGAGGTCGGCCCGCCCTCGCCGGCGATGAGCGCCCTCGGCGACCGGATCTGGGAGCTGATGCCCGCGCGCTACAAGCACATCGCCGGATCCGACGAGATCGGGTCGAGCTGGAGCGAGATCTTCGAGCGACGACCCGCTCGCGCCGCCAACGGCTGTCTGGAGGTTCTGCGCCAGCGCTTCGAGCTCGAGCTCTTCGCGCGCTTCGGATACCTGGCAGAGCCCTTCGTGGGTCCGGAGATCGGCCCCAACTTCTCTGCGGAGGCGCCCCGTGATCGCCGCTTTCTCCGCCAGGTCGCCGACGTGGACGATCGCAAGATCGAGGCGGGCCTGGCGCCGGCGCTCCACTTCGTCGCGCGGATCGACCCGAGGGTCGAGGCGGACCCCCAGACCCGTCCCTGACTCTCGCTCGAGCGGGATCCGGGCGGGCGCTCCTCGGGCGCTTGCCCCCCTGGACGGATCGACGTACACCTCCCCCCATGAATGGATCGGGCTCGAGCTTCTCGGATCGCGGCCCCCATGCGGTCGGCCTCCGCCATCTCGAGCTGCCCTCGAGCGACGACCCGACCCGCCTGCTGCCGACCGACGTCTGGTATCCGGCGCAGCCCACGCCGAGCCCGGGCCCTCCTTCTCCGCATCCCTTCGGAAGGCCGCATCAGGCCTGGCCTGACCTGGCTCCGCTCGATCGCCCCTGCCGCTTGATCGTCTTCTCCCACGGAAACTCGGGACTCCGCCAGCAGTCGACCTTCCTGACGACCCATCTCGCGAGCCGGGGCTACGTGGTCGCCGCCCCGGACCACGTCGGCAACACGTTCGTCGAGATGGCCGCGCTCGAGAGCGACGAGGCGAGGCGGGAGATCCATCGCCGGGTGCGTCGCCAGCGCCCCCGGGACCTGCTCGGCGTATTGCGGGCCCTGCTCGACGCCGACGTCCTCACCGCCGGCCTCCCCCCGCTCGACCCCCGATCCGCCGGCGCCCTCGGCCACTCCTTCGGAGGCTGGACCGCGCTCAAGCTGGTCGCCCTCGATGATCGCATCCGGGCGGTCTGCGCCCTCGCTCCGGTCTCGGAGCCCTTCGTGGGTCGGCGGGCCTTCGAGCCCGACGAGCTGCCGCTGCCGGCCGGCGTCGCCAGCCTCCTGCTCGCCGCGCGCGACGACGTCCTGGTCGATCTCGAGACCAGCATCCGACCGCTCCATGCGCGGCTCGGGGGGGCGGCCGAGCTGGAGGTGATCGACGGGGCGGATCATTTCCACTTCTGCGACGGCATCGAGATGCTCCACAAGATGCACGAGAACACGCCGCGTCAGGGGGTGCTTCGCCCGACCCGCTCATGGAGCGAGCTGGTCCAGGAGGAGGCGATGCATGCACTGCTCTGCGGACGGGTGACCGCGTTCTTCGACGGGCTCTGGCAGGACAGGGACGTCGGAGTGCACGCCGGACGGGAAGGCGAGGAGAGACGATGAGAGGGAAGACCTGCGTGATCACCGGCGGAACCTCGGGAATCGGCGAGGCGACGGCGGTCGCGCTCGCCGATCTCGGCGCCGACCTCGCCCTGATCTGTCGCTCCGAGGAGCGCGGCCGAGCGACGAAGGAGCGGATCGAGGCGCGCGTCGGGCGAGACTGCGTCCGGCTCTTCGGGGCCGACTTCGAGCGGCTCGACGACGTGCGACGGGTCTCGAGCGAGATCACGACGGCGCTCGACCGGATCGACGTACTCCTGAACAACGCCGGGGTCACCATGCTCGGTCGAAGCGAGACCCCGGACGGCCTCGAGACGACCTTCGGGGTGAACCATCTGGCCCCTTTCCTGCTCACCCACCGACTGCTGCCCCGTCTGCTCGAGACGCCGGGCGCCCGGATCGTGAACGTCGCTTCCGATGCCCATCGCTTCGGTCGGCTCGATCTCGACGATCTCCAGTCGACCCGGAGCTACTCGACGATGCGGGTCTACGGCGCCTCGAAGCTCGCCAACATCCTGTTCACGAACGAGCTGGCCCGACGCCTCGAAGGCCGCGACATCCGCACCTGGTCGCTTCATCCGGGCGCCGTCGCGACGAGGCTGGGCGCGAACAACGGAGGCATCGCCCGGCTCCTGCTCCCGATCCTCGCGCTCTTCTTCCGGACGCCCGAGCAGGGCGCGCGCACGTCGATCCACCTCTGCAGCGAGCCGATCGAGGCGCCCAACGGCAGCTACTTCGTCGACCGCCGACCCCGCAAGCCGGCGCAGCGGGCGCTCGACCGCGAGGCCGCAAGCCGTCTCTGGAGCGAGAGCGAGTCGCTGGTGGGCCTCACCGACGCGGAGCGTCTGCCCGCCTGACCTGGCCCGCTCGCGCCATCTTCCAACAGGTCTCAACAGGTCCCAAGAGGTCCCGAGAGCTCCCAAGAGATCGGAAGAGCGTCTGCAAGCGGAGCCGGCGGGGGGCGACCTCTGCTCAGGCCTCCGCGCGCAGCGGCGTCGGATGGCCGAAGAGCCAGCCCTGCCCGAAGCGGATCCCGAGCCGACCGAGCATCTCGAGCTCCTCGAGCGTGTCGAGCCCCTCGCCGATCACCTGGGCTCCCATCTTGTCGGCGAGCTGGAGCAAGGCGGCCAACACGTCCTGTCGAGCCGGATCCTGGTCGACCCCCGAGACCATCGCCCGATCGATCTTGATGTAGTCGGGCTCGACCTCGAGCAGCTCCT
>CAYXLY010000243.1:0-7089 GCA_964466005.1 uncultured Spirochaetaceae bacterium
CGGGTTCGCGCCATGGATGAGGAGGCAGTCGACACGGCCCGCCTTCATCTCGTCGATGAGGACGAGCACGTCCTTCAGGCTCGAGGTCCGCCGCGTGTCCTCGGCGGGGTATCGCACGCTGCGACCGACCGCGCCGATCGCCTCGTTCAGCAGCAGCACCGCGGCCACCGCGCCGGCATGCCCCGTGGTCGCCACGGCGGCTCCCGGGGGCAGCGCGACGGCGCGCTTCGCCGAGGCGAGGCGCGTGACCAGCGCGTCGAAGGTCGCCCGGTCGACGTCCGCCGCGGAGAGGGCGTCCGCGACATCCGCCCCGGAGAGCGCGGAGCGAAGATTCGACAGCCCCTTGCGATCGGCCACCGCGCGGGCGAGCGCGAGCGCGAGCACGCCTTCGCTGCCCGGAGCCGCCGGGATCCACTGCTCGGACTTGGAGGCCGTCAGCGTGAGCCGCGGCGTGATGGCGACGAGTCGAGCGCCTCCGTCCGCGTGCTTCTTCAGGTCGCGACTCTCCACGAACTGTCTCGCGTGCTCCGTCGGAGACGGCCCCGTATCGAGGAAGTTCGCCCCGAAGTCGATCACGAGATCGGCGTCGGACAGGTCGAAGATCGGCGCCGCGGAGACGCCGAAGACCGACTCGCTGGCCTCGATCATCGAGTCGTCGCCGTAGGGCTGATGGGTGATGCGTCCGGCGATGCCCGTCGCGCTCACGAACTGATCGATCAATCCATCGAGCGAGGGACCGACAGGGCCGCCCAGCATCCAGACCCGCTCCGGGGCGCTCCCGATCTTCGCCGCCAGCTTGCTCTTCGCGTCACTCCATCCGAGGGCCTGGAGTGAGCCGTCCTCGCCGCGCGCCGCCGGGCCTTCGATGCGATCCGGATGATAGGTGCGGCCGATTCCCGCCTGGCCCCTCGCGCAGAGCCGCCCCTGGTTCACCGGATGCTCGGGATTTCCCTCGAGCTTGATCGGACGCCCCTCTCGCGTCTTGACGTGGAGCCCACAGGCGGCCGGGCATTCCTGACAGGTCGACGCGTAGACGACCGGGATGCCCGGGGTGATCTCCTCGGGCTGGATCACGTAGGGAATCAGGTCGTTCGCGGGCTCGCAGCCGACCGTGGCTGCGGCACCCGCGGAGAGACCGACGATTTTCAGGAAGTCGCGACGATCGAGATCGGGCATGCAGATTCCCTAATTCCCTAGTAGTGGCACGTCAGGCAGTCCTGCGACGCCTGCTGGTTGTTCTGTCGATGGCAATCGATGCACCAGCCCATCTCGAGCTTGGCCACCGGGACGAGATATCCGATGTGGGTATCCGGGACGAGATGGAGCTTGTCGATCTCCTCCACCGGCCCATGGCAGCTCTGGCACTCGACCCCTGCCTTCACGTGGCGGTTGTGCCGGAACTGGACATGCTCCGGCAGTCGATGGATCTGGACCCACTCGATCGTCTTCTTCTGCTCCCAGTGATCCTTCAGGATGCGGATGCCCTCGATCTCGTCGTACTCGGCGGGAAACTGCGAGTGGCATCCCATGCACAGCTCCACCGAGGGCACGCCCGCGGCCTGGGACTCGTCGGTCCCGGAGTGACAGTAGTAGCAGTCGATCTCGAACAGACCGGCGTGGTGCTTGTGACTGAAGGGGATCGGCTGCATGGGGCCGGGCGCCTCGGGATCCCAGGCCGCCTCGGCCGACTCGCACGCAGCGGCCGAAGGCCACTGCTTGTCGAACTCCGCCGGGATCTCGATCTCGAGATCCGGGTTCTCCTCTTTGAGCGCCCGCAGCGCATGGGCCTCGCAGACGCTCGATGCGACGCGGACGTCGCCTCGCGCGGCCACGGCGCGGCCGTCGCCCGGCGCCGGCCAGCCGGACCAGAACGCGAAGACCGAGGCCCCCACGGCCAGAAAGAGGCCGGAAAGGAAGGTGGTTCTCTTGGACGTGCTCTTCGCCATAGACGAGACGTGGCCTCTCGGCGTTCGAGGCAGGCGCTCGGAGTCACCTGCACTCGCGATGAATGAATGACCGCACCGCAAAGGCCACGGCCTCTCGCGTGCACTCCCCACGAGTCGAGCCCATGAAGACGGGGAGCGGAGACACGGAGTGCCTCAGCGCTCCGTCGCCCCCTGTCCGGACGCGGGCTCGACTCGAATCTCGACGACGACCTGCGAAAGGGCCCGGGCGGCCGAGCCCGTTCATGCTCGCGCGGCTGTGGGTACAACGCTGCCAAATCGACGTCAAGCAGTCGGGGTTGGAGTATGAGCCCACAGCCGGGGTGGAGCGCGCAGCGAATGGTTGCAGCGTTCGCCCGCCCGCCTCGCCCCGCGATGCTCGATCGGAAATCCACGACCTCCAGTCCGGCCGGGAGCGGAGCGGCCGTGTCGGCGAATTGATAGGCTGCGCGCAGCCGACGCGCTGCCGGCGAATCGCCCCGCTCGCCAGCCCGCCGAGAGATCGCTGCCCGCCCCCGAGCCATGCGGATGGATCCGGATGGATCCGGATGGATCCGGATGGATCCGGATGGATCCGGATAGAGGGAGCGAAGCGGATCGACCAAAGAGGAACAGGGAGAGCAAGCGATGATCGACTTCGAGCCGACCGAGGAGCAGGCGCTCATCATCGAGACCGTGCATCAATTCGCAGAGAACGAGATCCGTCCGGCGGGTCGGGAGGCCGACGAGCGGGGCCTTCCGCCGACGGCCGTGATCGAGGCCGCCCATGAGCTGGGGCTGGTTGCCAACAGACTCCCCGAGGCCTTCGGAGGCGGAGGCGATCGATCGGCGGTGACCGGAGCCTTGATCGCGGAGGAGCTGGCCTGGGGTGATCTCGCCATTGCCCTCTCCATCCTCTCCCCGGGTCTGATCGGAATCCCGGTCGCCGATCTCGGAACCGAGTCCCAGCGTGCCCGCCTGCTCCCCGGGCTGATCGGCGAGCGCTTCGTCCCGGGATCGCTCGCCCTCGTCGAGCCCCGCTTCGACTTCGACGCCTTCCGGCCCCGCACGACCGCGAAGCGCGATGGCGACACGATCCTGCTCGACGGCGTGAAATGCCAGGTGCCCTGGCTCGAGGGCGGGACCCACGTGCTGGTGATCGCCACGGAGCCGGAGGGGCTGGCGGCCTTCCTCGTCCCGCGAGACGCGGCCGGGCTCTCCGTCGAGCCCGAGCAGAAGATGGGCACCTGCGGCCTGCCGACGGTGGAGCTCGCCCTGGCCGGGGTTCGCGTCGCCGACTCGGACCGGCTGGAGGCAGACGACGCGGCGGTTCGGCTCCTGATCGATCGGGGGCGGATCGCGCTGGCTGCGGCGGGCGTCGGGGTGGCCCGAGCCGCCTTCGAGACGGCCCGCGACTACGCGCGGGAGCGAGAGACCTTCGGGCAGCCGATCGCCACCCGGCAGGCCATCGCCTTCAAGCTGGCCGACATGGCGATCGAGATCGACGGCGCCCGGCTCCTCGCCTGGGAGGCGGCTGCGGCGCTCGACCACGGCGTGCGCGGTCCGGAGCTCACCCGGCTCGCGCGACTCGCGCGGGATCAGGTCATGCGCATGTCGCTCCAGGTCGCCGACGGCGCCGTCCAGGTCTTCGGGGGCCACGGCTACATCCGCGACTATCTGCCCGAGCTCTGCCTTCGCAACGTGACGGGCTTCGCCAGCTTCGAAGCCCTCGCCCTGATCTGAAAGCGAGGAATCCGACATGCCCATCGACTTCGAGCTCTCCGAGGGAAGCCAGATCGCCCAGCGCCATTATCACGAGGTGGCCCGCGAGAAGATGCGACCGATCTCGCGTCGCTACGATCTGGCGGAGCACGCGCTTCCGACCGAGTGGGTCGACTACTGGTGGCAGGAGGGCCGGCGGGGCCCCGGGGACCGCAAGGCCGCTCCCAACGACGGCTTCGTGACGATCTGCCTGCAGGCCGAAGAGCTCTGCTGGGGTGACGCCGGGCTCTACCTCCGCATGCCGACGCCCGCGCTCGGGGGATCCGCCGTGAGCTCCGCGGGCACGGAGGAGCAGAAGAAGCGCTTCCTCTCTCCCTTCCGGGCCGAGGGCGGCCATCCGATCTGGGGCGCGATGGCGATCACCGAGCCGCAGGCGGGCTCGGACGCGGCGGCCATCGAGGCGACCGCCGAGTACGACCCGGACACGGACGAGTGGATCCTGAACGGGACCAAGATCTTCTGCACGGCGGGCGAGGGGGCCGCGACCGTCGACGGGGGATTCGTCGTGGTCTGGGCGACGCTCGACCGCTCCGCAGGGCGCGGCGGCATCAAGTCGTTCGTCGTGCCGGCGAACACGCCGGGCATGGAGCTGATCGGCTGCGAGAAGAAGCTCGGCATCCGCGCGTCGGATACGGCGACGCTCCGATTCGAGGGCTGCCGCGTGCCGAGCGATCACCTGCTCGGCTCCGCCGAGGTCAAGCGATCGGATACGGCCCGGTCCGGCGACGGCGCCGCGAGCAATCCCCAGGACAAGGGATTCAAGGGCGCCATGGCGACCTTCGACGCGAGCCGCCCGATCGTGGCCGCGATGGCGACGGGCGTCGGACGCGCCGCGCTCGACTTCCTGAAGGAGGAGCTCGAGAGCCAGGGCATCCCGATCCGTCACGACGCGCCGCCGCGGGAGCTGACGGCCATCGAGCGAGACGTCATGGAGATGGAGGCCGACCTGCAGGCGGCGCGCCTGCTCACCTGGCGGTCGGCCTGGATGATGAACCGGGGCAAGCGGAACAACCTCGAGGCCTCGATGGCCAAGGCCAAGGCCGGCCTCGCGGTCACGAAGATCACGCAGAAGGCGGTCCAGCTGCTCGGTCCGGTCGGCTACTCCAAGAAGCTGCTCGTCGAGAAGTGGATGCGGGACGCGAAGATCAACGACATCTACGAGGGGACGCAGCAGATCAATCAGCTGATCGTGGCGAGGCGCATCCTCGACTACCCCTCGTCGATGCTGCGCTAGCCTGGGAGCCGGTCGCTGCCGCGACCTCGCGGCCCCGGGGCGAAGGGCCTCGTGACCCGACTCCTCCCGGCCCGACCTCGGAGATGCGCCATGCCGATCGATCCCGAACTGCTCGAGCTCCTCGTCTGTCCCGAGACGCGACAGCCCGTCGCCCTCGCTCCACCGGAGACGCTCGAAAAGGTGAACGCGGAGATCGAGGCCGGTCGTCTGCGCAACCGGGGCGGGGATCCCGTCGAGGAGAAGATCGCGGAGGGGCTGCTCCGGGAGGACGGCCGGATCCTCTACATCGTCGACGACGGCATTCCCATCATGCTCGTCGAGCAGTCGATCGAGCTCCCCTAGAGGCTCTGCCGGTGAAGCCCTCTCGGTGAAGCCTATTCGGTGAAGCCTATTCGGTGAGAAGCCGAGCGGTGAAGCCCTGCTGGAGGCTGGAGACGCGAGCGGGCGACGCCCCCTACTGGGCGAACTCGCGCCGCTTGAGCTCCTTCACGTACTCGGAGAGCTCGTCGTCGCCCGCGACCACGCGCGAGATCTCTTCCTCGAAGCGCAGCGCATCCTCCTTCAGCTGCCGCAGCTCGAAGGGGACCTCGAGGTATTGCGCCATCTTCCGCAGCAAGGCCAGCGAGCCACGGGGGTTCGGCGTCGCGCTGATGTAGTGGGGGAGACCAGCCCAGAGCGAGAGCACCTCCACCCCCTCTTCCTGGAGCTGGGCCGCGAGCACGCCCACGATGCCGGTCGGCCCTTCGTAGCTCGTCGGCTCGACGTCGAAACGCTCGAGCAGATCGGGAGAGCTGGCGAAGCCCGTCACGACGACGGGCTGCGAGTAGACGACGTCGGCCAGGTACGCGCCCAGCAGGAGACACCGCTGCACGCCCATGTCGACGGCCAGCTCGACCACCGCATCGCAGTAGCCCTGCCAGCGCATGTGGGGCTCGACGCCGATGCCCGCGATCAGCTCCACCCCCTCCTCGGTCACGCCGTATCGGAACTCGTTCGAGGGCCACCGCACGGGCGCGATCGCGCCGTTGCGGTACCGGACATGGGGTCGACGGACGGTGAAGTCGTAATGCTCGTCCGGATCGATCTCGGCGAGCGGCACGCTCAGGAGCGACTCGTTCACGAAACGGATCGCAGAGGAGGCCGACTCGCACGCATCGTTCCAGCCTTCGAAGGCGAGGAGCAGGGTCGGCTCTCCGAGAACCGGTCGGACATGCATGCGCAGGGAGCTCATGCGGAAAGGTTGGCACGAAGAGGCCGCTCTTCACAAGTCAAAAGATCGTTCCGGATGCGTGGAGCGGGGGGGTGACGTCGAGAGCCGCATCAACGTTCGAATCGATAGCCCCGACCGCGCACCGAGAGGATATGCTCCGGACGGCTCGGATTCTTCTCGAGGTAGCGGCGCAAGCGAACGACGAAGCTGTCGATGACTCGCGTCCGCGTGTCGGGGCGTAGCCCCCAGACCTCCTGCAGGAGCTCGCCGCGCGTGACGGTCTCTCCTTCGCGATCCACCAGAGCGCGGAGCAGGCCGACCTCGCGCGTGGTCAGGCTGACGTTCTCTTCCGGCGTCTCGATCTCGAAGCGATCGAAGTGGATGACGGCATCGCCCACCGCGACCTGCGGCAACGCCTCGTTGGCCGCCTCGACTCCATCCCAACGCCGGCGCCTCAGGAGGACCCGGACCCGCGCCAGCAGCTCCTCGAGATGGAAGGGCTTGACCAGATAGTCGTCTGCGCCCTCCTCCAGCCCGCGGACGACGTCGGCGCCGTCGCTCTTGGCGGTCAGCATCAGGATCGCGACGAAGTTGCCCGCCGCGCGAGTCCGCCGGGCGACCTCGAAGCCGCTCATCTCCGGCAGCATGAGATCGAGGATCACCAGATCGAAGGGAGCACCGCTGCCCCGGGTCAGGCGATCGACCGCCGAGCGGCCGTCGCCGACGACCTCGACCTGATAGCCCTCCTGCTCGAGATTGAATCGAACGCCGTCGGCGATGTGGGATTCATCCTCGACGACGAGGATCCGCAGCGGCGCGCGGTCCGGGCTCCGGGTCATGCAGTCCCCTCTCGGACGCGCCCTGCCCGCAACGTGACGACGAAGCGGCTGCAGATCGGAAGAGCACACGTCTGAACTCCAGTCACTCCGGAGAATCTCGTA